>NZ_VIKX01000295.1 GCF_009711935.1 Dolichospermum sp. UHCC 0259
CTTACACTGGGAGAGCTTTTTTACTCACTCACCGACTTTTCAAACACCCTCTTAGAGATAATCATGGAAATTTCGTTGTTATCAAAACTTTAAATGATGCTATCCTCGATTAGATTGGGATCCTGCGTCTCTTTTATGGAGAAAACTAAAGTTACTCTTTAGAGCCGAAAACCCATCTACACCAGATCGCAATGCTTGGGCGTTTGGTCATGCTTTAATAGAATATTGGATGCAAGATTTAACAATAGAACAACTGCAAACTAGATTTAATTATTATCTTCAGTCATGAAAAATTAGAGTTTTACAAAGCCAATTTTCCGCAGTCAATTTTTTCTAAAATACTTCCCTGTATCATATAAGGCTTTAGCTCCTCCGTTACATACACTTCCCTCACTATTCCTTCCACTACAGAGAAATTTTTGGTAATTTCTGCAAATTCATGAAGAAACTTTTCGCTATCTGTAGGAACTTCCTGAAAGCGCAAAATTGTTGAATGAATAGATATTGGCGTATCTAAATCATAATCTCTATCATCACCTTTCAATATATTCAAAGCTTCTTTGCGTATTTCATATATCTCTCCTTCAGGATTGTATATCGGGAAGAATGCAGCAGACCTTAATAATACAGGAGCATCAATAAATATTTTAATTGGCCTGTGCTGTACTATGTTTGCTATTTTCATCTTTAACCGTTTCAAGATATCAGTATCTAAGTATTTCTTAGTTTTCTTCAGCCTTTTTTTAAAGTTAACAACCGTTACAATTGTAATGTGCGTTTGGGTATATGGATATATATAAGCACCTTCTAATTCTTGCAATCTCTCATACATTTCCTCATAAATTTCCCTGATTTCCGTAGGCAGAGGCCAAGCACAAGCAATATTAACTCCGTAAACTTCCCTGTCAATGTCTCTACCCACTAATTCATCCTTAATAAATCCATATTCTTGTATTTCTTGGCGGAATAAAGCTCTTGTTTCTTCAGAAAATTTTTGTAACATATAGGACTCCTATTTGGTTTTTGATAGTTTACATGGTGTAGCCATACTAGACTCAGCAGTTATCTATCCGGCTTTTCCTCTTTATGCAAATTAATTCATACATTAAGTCCAAGGACTATACTCACAATCCCAATACTGCTCGGTTATTCCTATCTCGTCATACAGCATACTAAGATTTTTGTCGTAATATTACTAAATATTACTAAATATTACTAAAATGTCACTAAAATTTATAAAATATTCAATAATCTGGTTAAAATCCCACAATTCGCTTATATTTTAACAGATTTTCTAAGTATTTACTGAAGATATCCTAAGTAGGAATTAAGCAATTAACTAAGTATTTATTGATATTTTGCTAATATTTAATACATTAATAGCGAGCCAGTCTTTGATTACCCAAGTGTATTTACCGAACATTAGCTAAGTGTTGACTAATATATTGATACTTGATAAATTACTTGTGTGAAAGTTTCTGACACCATTGGGTCAATTAAATACGTGCTAAGGAGTAATCTATGAGCCAAAGTCGGACTACAATAAATTTCATCACTTCCGAGACTGTTTCTCAAACCTTCTACGATGTAGTCATAGTTGGAGCGGGAGTAGCCGGAGCCATTGTTGCCAAACAACTTAGTGAGCAAGGAAAGCGGGTTTTAATTCTGGAAGCGGGAACGGGTTATGGTTTAACCCTTGAGGGCTTTCAAAGTCACGTTGATACCTTCTATGGTGCAGTAGACAAAAACGCCAATTCCCCTTATCCCGTAAACCGTAACGCCCTTAGCCCCACTGATGGTGCTAATCATTATTTTGAAGAAAAAGGACCATTACCTCTTAGCGGTTCTTATACAAGAGTGTTGGGTGGAACTACGATGCACTGGGAAGGGAAAACCATCCGAATGCTACCCGAAGACTTCGAGTTACACACTAGGTATGGAAAAGGTCTTGACTGGCCAATCAAGTATGAAGACCTGATGCCCTACTACCGCCAAGCGGAGTATGAAATGGGGGTTTCTGGGGACGTAGAAGGACAAAAAGGTCTCGGTGTCCCCTTTAAAGAGGGCTATGTTTTCCCGATGCTTGAGCTTCCTCCTTCTTACTTGGATCAGAAAGTTAGTGAGGGACTGAAAGGATCTACCGTCGAACTTGAGGGCGAGACTATTAAATTAGAACTCAGTACCTTTCCTCAAGGTCGCAATAGTATCCCTAATCCCAAGTACAACGAATACGGGCATAAAGCTGATATTCGCTTCGTTCCTGATGGAATTGCCAGTCTGAAGCCTCTAGAGTATGGGGAACGCTGCCAAGGTAACGCCAACTGTGTACCTATCTGTCCAGTACAAGCGAAGTATGATGCCCGTAAAACCTTAAATACCATAGCTTTTCCTGATCGAGTAGATTTACTTGCCCAAGCTGTAGCCTATGAAGTAGAAGTTGATCCCGCTAACGGTCGTGTCACCGCTATTCACTACAAGAACTATAAGGATAAGAACTCTCCTGATCATACCGTTGGTATAGCTAAAGGTGCTTTATTTGTCTTGGCTGCCCATGCAGTGGAAAATGCCAAGCTGATGCTTGCTTCCAATTTGAAGAGTAGCAATGATCTAATGGGACGCAACCTCATGGATCATCCTTTCCTCTTGGCTTGGGCTTTGATGCCAGAAGTGACTGGAACAATGCGCGGACCCCTAGTGGTCTGTCAAGCAAAAAATTGTGAATTTGAGAGAGAATAGGGGGGCTATT
>NZ_VIKX01000296.1 GCF_009711935.1 Dolichospermum sp. UHCC 0259
AGATGCCTAGATATCTCTACCATTTTATCCTCTCTTTTAGAATGAAATAGCCCTGCGGGAGGAATAATGAATTTATCCACAGAAGAGATTGAGATTTTAGACAAAAAATATTGTCGTGCCAACCTCTTCATAATTGAATGCAAAAAAGCAGCTATAGGAGATGATTCTCCTTCTTGGTGGGAAAAGATAGAGGAGAGAATGTTAAAAGTCGAATAAAAAACATTGGAAGATTATAAGCACGAACTAAAAATTCTTCTTACGAACCTATTTGGCGATAAACCAAAATAGTTGTAATGTCTTTGGGACCAAATCGCAATACCACGCTTTTTCCAGCGTAACCAGCCAGGTTTTCACTCCGATAGGTGAGGGCTTATAGACAGTATAAAAATTAAATACAAATTTACTGCTTGAATCATCATCAAAATAACCATTCAGAAAAATTTAGGAGTTCATAGCAATTTTTGTCTAAAATAGAACTAAAAGATTTTAAAATCAATGACAGAACCCAGTAACCTTAATGAAATTATTCAACGTATCCTTAACGGAAATCAAACTGATGCCGATGTTGAATCTTTGCGTCAGTGGTTAAATAAAAGTAGTATTCAAAATCTGCAAGTAGGTAAGTACAACGTTAATATTGGACAGGGACAAGATATTCATATTGGCGATCGCACTTACCAAGGACTTGATGCACAAGCGATTCGAGAAGTTGCTAGTGCTGTAATTCAGGGTTCTAACACAGCAGAGATCCGAGAAATCGTTCGCTCCATCCTCAAAGAAGAGTTTCATAACTTGGCACTGTGACTTGAATCATAAAATAAGCTTTTAGCTCACTTTATGCTTCACAAAGCAGATGTCCATTTTATGCTTCAAAAAAAAGTGAAAGTAGAAAATTCCTTTTTTCAAGTAATACATGGAAAGAAAGCGACACCTTTCCGTGTAATACACGGAAAGAGGAAAATCAAGATCAACAACCTGACAAAGAGGAAGAGTATACACCGACACCGCGCAACATGGTAGAACTTGAAGCTTTACGTGAGCAAGTA
>NZ_VIKX01000297.1 GCF_009711935.1 Dolichospermum sp. UHCC 0259
CTCCTATCCCTGTTACTTCCTAATTCCTTTTTAGTGGGGGAGTGTGAACAGTTACAAATAAAATCCTCCAAGCACTAGGTGAAAACGGACAGGTAATTATAGATGTCATTCCTGAACTAGAACGGATTATTGGTCAACAACCAGCGACAACAGAGTTATCTGGTAGTGCGGCTCAAAATAGATTTAAATTATTATTTCAGAAATTCCTCCAATTATTTACCCAAAAAGAGCATCCCTTAGTAATTTTTTTGGATGATTTACAATGGGCTGATTCAGCTTCATTACAACTGATTAAATTATTAGTTAGCGATTGTCACCAAGGCTATTTATTATTAATTGGGGCATATAGAGATAATGAAGTATCGCCTTTACATCCCTTGATGTTAACATTGGATGCCGTGAGCAAAACAGAGGCGATCATTAATCTACTGACTCTGCAACCTCTCAGTCAATTAAGCTTAAATAAACTTGTAGCTGATACGTTAAAAAGTGAGAAAAAATCAGCATTTTTTCTTTCAGAATTGATCTATCGCAAAACCAAAGGGAATCCTTTTTTTGCTACACAATTTCTGAAATCATTACATCAAGATGAAATGATTCAGTTTAACTGGGAAGATAAATGTTGGCAATGTGATATTTCCCAAATTAATCAACAAGCACTGACGGATGATGTCGTTGATTTGATAATTTTGCAATTGCAAAAATTACCGGAATCAACACAAGAGGTTTTAAAATTAGCTGCTTGTATTGGTAATCAATTTGATTTGGCAACTTTGGCAATTGTTGAAGAAAAATCGGAACTCGAAACGGCAATAAATTTGTGGTCTGCTTTACAAAAAGGTTTGGTTTTACCACAAAGTGAGGTTTATAAATTATATCAACACCATTCATTCGTCAATAGTCAACAAAAATTAAATCATGATGACGAACCAATTAAAGTTCCCTATAAATTTTTACATGATCGCATTCAACAAGCAGCTTATGCTCTGATTCCCCATAAACAGAAACAAGCGACTCATTTACAAATTGGCAGACTTTTGTTGCAAAGTCATTCTCAACAGCAAAAAGAAGAAGGGTTATTTGAAATTGTTGGTCAATTTAGGTTAGGAGAAAGTTTAATTACTGACCCAGCCGAAAAACTTTTACTGGCTGAGTATAACTGGAAAGCTAGTCAAAAAGCGATCGCCTCCACTGCCTACACCAGTGCCTTTGACTACGCTACTAGCGGTTTGAGCTTATTAGGCAAGTCTGCATGGAACAATCATTATTCCCTCACCCTGAATCTTTATAACCTCGCTGCTGAAGCTGCCTATCTCATGGGCAATTTGGGGAGTATGGAAGAATACGCCGCCGAGATTAGCCAACAGGCTCATAGCCTCACCGATACTGTAAAAATTACTGAAATTAAGGTAGAAGCTTATACTAATCAAGGGCAATTTACTTTAGCCATTAATACGGCATTAGATTTACTGAATAAGTTAGAAATTAATGTATCAAAACAGCCAGATTTGGCAGAAATTCCGGCAGCCTTTCAAGCGATCGCCCAGCAATTAAATGGGCGTTTAGCTGCTGAGTTGCTCGATCTACCTCCCATGACCAATCCTGCTATCTTAGCAGCAATGCGGATTCTAGTTAAGGTTGGGGCTGCTTCCTATGCTTGCAAGCCGGAATTATTTCCCCTAGTGATTTTGAAACAAGTAGAACTGTCACTTAAGTATGGTAATGCCAACACTTCCATCGTGTCCTATGTTAGTTATGGACTGTTACTCTGTTCTGTATTAGAGGATTTCTCTACTGGTGATGAATTTGGGCAAATGGCGCTCGAACTGGGCGATCGCTTGAATGATCAGGAGTTTTACGGACGAACACTAGTTCTTGCCCATCATTATATTACATTCTGCACAAATCATGCCAGAGCATCCCTAGCACCACTACAACAAGCCTATAACCGCAGTTTAGAAGCAGGTGATTTAGTATTTGCCGGCTTTGCGGGCTTTACTTATAATTTCAATTCATATTTGACTGGAAAGCCTTTAAAGGATTTAATTAACAGTATTAATATATACAACCAAGCCTTAGAGCAAATTGGTCAACAGACTGCTTTAAACTTTATAAAACCCTGTCATCAGTCAGCGCTGAATTTACTGGGACAGTCAGTTAATCCTGTGATTCTGACAGGAGAAGCTATGGATGAAACTACAATGTTAGAAATGATGACTGAAATGGGCGATCAGTCAGGATTGTGGTTATTGTTAATCAATAAACTTTATTTGTGTTTTCTATTTGATGAATACTCTCAAACCCTGAAAATAGCACAGCAAATCAGGCAATATATAGGAGGTGGATCGGGGACATTAACTGTACCTATACTATATTTTTATGAATCTTTGGCATTTCTGGCAACATCTGGTGATGGCGAAATTATTACCGCTAATCAGGAAATTATCCAGAAAAGAGCGCTTTATGCACCAATGAATTTTCGTAACTGTTCACACTCCCCCACTAAAAAGGAATTAGGAAGTAACAGGGATAGGAG
>NZ_VIKX01000298.1 GCF_009711935.1 Dolichospermum sp. UHCC 0259
CCTTTAAATTTTTCTGTTAACCTACTTAGATGGACTCGGAAGATTTGTAAACGCTCTGTTTTGCTAGGCAGATGTACAAAGAATATTTCATCAAGTCTGCCTTTACGAATTAATTCAGCAGGAAGCAATTCAACATTATTCGCAGTGGCAATAATAAATACTGGGCTGGTTTTTTCTTGCATCCAAGTAAGCAATGTGCCGAACACGCGCCTAGATGTCCCAGAATCACCGTCACTTCCAGTATTAATATTGCCAAATGCCTTATCAATTTCATCCAGCATGAGACAACAAGGAGATATAGCCTCAGCTAGTCTAATTACCTGTCTTACCCGGTTTTCACTTTCCCCAACAATGCCACCAAATAGCCTTCCTACGTCCAATCTGAGTAACGGTAATTTCCACTCAGCAGCAATGGTTTTAGCTGACAAACTTTTCCCAGTTCCTTGAATCCCCGCAAGTAAAACCCCCTTGGGACTGGGTAAACCATACTCACGCGCCGCATTGCTGAAACTATTTGCTCTGATTCTCACCCATTGCTTGAGATTTTCCAGCCCCCCAACCGAATCTAAACTAGCTTGTACAGGGATAAACTCTAGAATCCCAGTCTCTCTGATAGTTTGCCGCTTTTCCTCGATGACAGCAGCGATCGCACTCTCATTAATTTTTCCCAACTTGGCCAAACATTTCGCCAAAACCCGACTAATCCGACAACGGCTTAAACCTTGACAGCCCTTCACTAATTGCTCATAACCAGGGTTGTCTAACTTAATCTTGCTCCCAACCAACTTGGGGTAGATATAGCGAGCGTGTCATGGGGCAAGATAGACTGAAAGTATTGCTGCATATACTTTTTAGTTATCGTTTCCCA
>NZ_VIKX01000299.1 GCF_009711935.1 Dolichospermum sp. UHCC 0259
CCCACCTTTGGTTGTTTATTAGTATTTTTATTACAGGGGGCAGAGGAGCAGGGGGCAGGGGGCAGGGGAGCATGGGAGCAGAGGACTAGGGATAATATTGATATTTTTCTTGCCTCTTGCCCCTTGTCTCTTGCCTCTTGCTAATCACCCATTATCCATTGCCCATTACCCATCACCTATTACCTATTTTGCAGCATTACGATGCTTCTGCAATTCACTTCTTAATAGAGCGATTTCTGCCCTTAATTCGTCAATTTCAGTCTGTAAGTCTACTGAATCTCCCCCAGATGAACTATTACCTGTAGTTGTTCCAGTTGCAGACGATTCTGCCGCTCGATTAGCTCGTGCCATCACTTCTTCTGTAAACTGGCGTAGTTGCTCTTTAGCTTCAGCATCAAATTTGCCTAGTTCACTCAAAGCATCAGTCAAGGCGACTTCTACACGCTCATTAATCACTTCAGCTACTGCTCTGCCTACGAAAAAGGCTTGCACAAGGGGATTACTCATAAATTTTTGTAAAGTTGCTCCGCAAAAAGAATTATAACCTGCATATAGCCCGTAATGCTTCTATCTGAAAGTTTTCTCAAGGACTTCTCACTCAAAAAATATCTCACTCCTGAGTATAAATGTAAGGGTTTAGCAAAAATGCGTTGAAACGCACTATGATTTAAATAACAATCAAAATTCAATACTGTTCGGTTAAGAGTTTTTGTAGGTTGGGTTAAGCGACAGCGCAACCCAACAAATGCTTATAAATGTTGGGTTTCGTTCCGATTGCTCCGCGAACGTTTACGTTCCACAACCCAACCTACATAATTCTATTTTTTGAGATTAACCAACAAGTATTGAATTGAAATTCATCTTACAAATATCAAAAATAAACCAAAAACAGTCGGTTTTAACCGACTTTAGCTATGAGACAGGGAATTTATTCCCTGGATTTGGAAACTTCTGGAACTTCTGGAACATCAATTAAAATTAAGTATATTTAAATGTTGTGGTGTATCTATGTCTAGACTTCTGGTAACTCAATATCAAGCCGAAGTAGAAAAAATCATTCAATATGGTGGTTCTCGCAAAGAAACATCTATTCGTGTCGCTTTTCAAAATCTCCTCAATGAATATTGCAAACCGAGAGATTTTTTACTCATTCCTGAATTAGATTATAGATTACCAAATGGTAAACTTGTTTATCCAGATGGCACAATTAAAGATGCTTTGCGGTTAGATTGGGGTTATTGGGAAAGTAAAGATCAATATGATAAATTAGACGAAGAAATAGAAAAGAAATTAAATAAAGGCTATCCCAATAGTAATATTTTATTTGAAGATTCTCAAACTGCGGTTTTAATTCAATCTAGCACAGAAACAATGCGTGTATCTATGAAAGATGCTGACGCAGTAGATGGAATTATTACTAATTTTATTAATTATGTCCGTCCTGAAGTTAAGGATTTTCGGGAAGCTATAGAAATTTTTAAGCAAGATTTACCCACTGTACTAAATTCTCTCAGAGATTTGATAGATAGTCAAGGGGAAAATAACACATCTTTTCAAACTGCGCGGGATAAGTTTTGGGGAATTTGCAAAGAATCAATTAACCCAGAAATCAGTTTATTTGATATTCGGGAAATGATGATTCAGCATATTTTGACGGAAGATATTTTCATCAATATTTTTAATGAATCGCAATTTCACAGAGAAAATAATATTGCGGGAGAATTACAAGGTGTAATTTCTACCTTTTTTACGGGAAGCGTTAAGAAAAATACTTTGGGAACGATTGAAAGATATTATGCAGTTATTCGACGCACTGCGGCTAATATTTATAATCATCAAGAAAAACAGAAGTTTCTTAAAGCATTATATGAGAATTTCTACAAAGCATATAATCCCAAAGCTGCGGATAGATTGGGAATTGTCTATACTCCCAATGAAATTGTTAGGTTTATGATAGAAAGTACAGATTTTCTAGTTCATAAACATTTTGGGAAGTTGTTAGCAGATAAAGATGTCGAAATTTTAGATCCTGCGACGGGAACGGGAACTTTTATTACTGAGTTGATTGATTATTTACCAAAGCAGAGTTTAGAACATAAGTATAAACATGAAATTCATTGTAATGAGGTGGCAATTTTACCTTATTACATTGCAAATTTGAATATTGAATACACCTATAAACAGAAAATGGGTGTGTATGAGGAGTTTGAAAATATTTGTTTTGTGGATACTTTGGATAATACATCTTTTGCGGGTAAGCAATTGGATTTGTTTGCTATGAGTGTGGAGAATACCGCAAGAATCAAAAGACAGAATGATAGAACTATTTCGGTGATTATTGGTAATCCTCCATATAATGCAAATCAAGCTAATGAAAATGATAATAATAAAAACCGATCTTATCCAGCAATAGATCAATTAATCAAGGAAAGCTATGTAAAATATAGCAATGCTCAGAAAACGAAGCGATATGATATGTATTCTCGTTTCTTTCGTTGGGCTACAAATAGGCTAAATGAAAACGGAATTTTAGCTTTTATTACTAATTCTTCTTTTATCCATTCAAAAGAAGCTGATGGTTTTAGAAAAGTTGTTGCTGATGAATTTAGCGAAATTTATATTATTGATTTAGGTGGAGATATTAGAGCAGGAGATAAAACTGGTAATGTATTTAATGTCCAAGTAGGAATAGCAATTAGTTTTATGATAAAACAAACATCCTCTAAACGGTTACCGTGTAAAATATTCTATAACCAAATTTTTGGTTTAAATACTGCTGACGCAAAACTAGAATATATTGCTAAATCTAATTTTTCTGATATTTGTTTTGAACATATCACACCTGATAATGATAACAACTGGGTAAACCTTTCATTTAATGATTTTGAATCTTTGTTGGTTTTAGCTGATAAAAATACTAAATCTACAAAAATTGAAGCTGAAGAAAAAGCAGTATATAAATTATTCTCTTTAGGAATTTCTACAAATAGAGATGAATGGGTTATAGATATTGACTTACATAATCTTAAATCAAAAATGATATTGTTTACTGATTTTTATAATAACTACAAACATGAAGAAGGAACAGAGTTTGATTCCTGTATTAAATGGTCAAGCAATTTAAAACTTAACTATCTACAATCAAAGAAAGAAAAATTTGATGAGAATAGAATTGAATTTATTTTTTATCGTCCATTTTGTAAATTTATTATTTATAAGTCTAATATATTTTTGGATAGAGTTAGTGGAGCAGATGAAATTTATTTACAAACACCAGAAAATAAAATAATAACATATTCATTTGGGCAAAGATCCAACTTTTCTGTATTAGCTACTAAACATCTTTTTAGTTTAGATATTTATCTTCCTAATGCAACAAAATGTATTTCCTTATACCGTTACGACAAAGAAGGAAAACGCATTGATAATATAACCGACTGGGGACTAAAACAAATTCAAACCCATTACCAAGATCCAACAATTACCAAAATAGACATCTTTCATTATACCTACGCAGTCTTACATAACCCAGCTTATCGCAGCAAATACGAACTTAACCTCAAACGCGAATTTCCGCGTTTACCATATTATGAAAACTTCCAAAAATGGGTTAACTGGGGAAAACAACTCATGGAATTACATATTAATTATGAAACAGTCACATCTTATAAATTAACCCGTCTTGATCTTCCCTTAAAAGACAATCAAAAAACACCCAAAGCAAAACTCAAAGCCGATAAAACCAAAAATAGTATTATCTTAGATGATCTCACCACATTAGAAGGTATTCCGAAAATAGCTTGGGAATATATGCTGGGTAATCGTTGCGCGTTAGAATGGATTTTAGATCAATATAAAGAGAAGAAACCAAAAGATCCAACAATTGCGGAAAAATTCAATACCTATCGTTTCGCAGATTACAAAGAACAGGTAATAGATTTATTAATGAGAGTCTGTACCGTGAGTGTAGAAACAATGAATATAATTAGAGAAATGGAATAGTCATGTATTCTGGTAGGTTGCGTTAAGCGACAGCGCAACCCAACATCTTAATAAGTAGTCTAAAATTAACATAGTCTAAAATTAACATGATGAAAATAATAATGTCTGAATCAGGATAACCAGGATTTAAGGATTTATAGGATGAATGATTTTTGCTGAATAGGATAGCTGTATATTATAATTGAAGAATAATTTGAACTATCAGAGATGCAGTTTGAGTGGGACGAAGCGAAAAATTTAGAAAATATCCGTAAACATCAGATTGACTTTGAAGATGTTTATAAAATCTTTGAAAGTCCAATGCTGATTGAGGAAGATGAACGTTTTGACTATGGTGAAGAAAGATGGTTTGGTATTGGTTTTTTAGGAAATGGAGTCGCTGTAGTTGTTTGGACCGAAAAACAAGGCAATGTAATTAGAATTATTTCAGCACGAAAGGCAAATCGTTATGAACGAAAAAAATTTGAACAATATCTCACGGACTAATTGGCAAGCATTAGATTCAATGTCAGATGAGGACATTGACTATTCTGATATTCCACCATTAACTGATGAGTTTTTTGAAAAAGCAACTTTGCAAATTCCCGCAGCACAAGCCAAAAATGTTATTCAATTAGAACCTGATATCATAGCTTGGTTTAAAACCCAAAATAAAGACTATCAAACAGCTATTAATCAACTTTTACGTCGTCATATCGAAAGTAGCAGTAATCAAAAATCTGCTTAATAATGTAGGTTGGGTTAAGCGACAGCGCAACCCAACAACTGCTTTAATGAACTAATAATAAAAATATCTGAATCAGGATGTCCAGGATTTAAGGATTTACAGGATGAAGAGATTAAATATTTTTGACAATCACCAAATTTTGTGTATATAAAAATTCTGGGAATGATGATAAAAATATCTGAATCAGCATAAATAGAATTACATTACTTTCAGCATCAAATATTTTATTCAGCAATCCCATATCCGGCAAATCTACCCATATAAATCCAAATCCCAACAAAAATCCTGTACATCCTTAAATCCTGAAAATCCTGATTCAGAAAATAAATGACCTTCTTTAAGCCACTCCATAATCTGTATATGGACGTTTATAAGGGGGATGTAAACCTAACACGATATCTTCTCTGGGAACACCCATTTTTACTAAATCTTCGGCGGGATTTTCTTCTGTTAAATTCTGTTGTAACCAAATTTTGACGTTTTTAATATCGAAGTGAATCACAGTCATATACACGCGATTTAAATGTTCCCAACCAACATTCATCCACTGATAATGGTCGCGTTCTGTATCAAAGATAAGTTCTACATCTACTTCGTTAGTGCAAATATCATCTTTGGCATAATTTGTTAGTAAGGTTTGAATATATTTTCGATATTTAGCTGTGTTATCCATTCTATAATGATCTCATTATCTGGTTCGTATATTATTACCTCACGAATCAACTTTAAGTTTTGCTAATATCTCTAAGCATTTAAGATAATTTTTCATATCTTCCAAACTTTTTGTGAGAAAAAAACCATCGTTGTTCATTATATCAAGTCGACTGTCTTGATTGTCAAGCGATCGCGCAACCCAACAAAAGATTTAATAATCACGTTTAATAATGTTGGGTTTCGTTCCTCAACCCAACCTACGTAATGCTATAATCAATAAATAACGACTTGGTATCATATCATGATGATTACTCAAGAATTAGAATGTAAAGAAAACATCTCTCAAGATGTGATTTTTCCCCCCAGTGATTTATATAGTGATGAACCTCCCGTGGAAACAGAACTACATTTAAGACAAATAATTCTCCTTTTCAAATGTCTAGAATGGTTGTGGAAAGATAGATATGATTTCTATGCTGCGGGAAATCTCACAATTTACTATAGTCCTAATCAGAAAAAATCAGAATATTTCCGAGGTCCAGATTTCTTTGTTGTGCTAGGAACAGAACGCAAAACCCGTAAAAGTTGGGTAGTTTGGAATGAAGACGGTAAATATCCCAATGTAATTTTAGAAATTCTCTCACCCACTACAGCGAATACAGATAGAGAATACAAAAAAGAACTTTATCAAAATACTTTCCGCACACCGGATTATTTTTGGTTTGATCCTTATACACTAGAATTTGCAGGTTTTCATTTATTAGATGGAAAATATCAACCTCTAGAAGCAAATGAAAAAGGACATTTATGGAGTGAACAATTAGATTTATATTTGGGAATTCATGAGGGATTATTGCGGTATTTTACACCAGAAGGAAAGTTAGTTTTTACTCCTGAAGAAACCGCAGAACAGGAAACCCAAAGAGCAGAAATACAAGCTAAAAGAGCAGAAATACAAGCTAAAAGAGCCGAAAAGGAAGCGAGAAAATCAGAACGTTTAGCAGCAAAATTGCGGGAGTTAAATATAGATCCTGATACAATTTAATCTACAATTAAACTTTTTTATCTCACCGAGTAGGATTATAGCCTAACATAGAAACAGGGTTTATAGCAGATGGCGCGGCAAAGTTATACTTCTAATCACACTTTTCTGCTATTCTCAATTTAGCAGAACGAGAACGGGGATTTTCTTTAATCTCTTCTTCTGTGGCAATTATGGGTTTTTTCGTCAATACTCGCAATGAAGGGGAATTTCTCAAACCATGTTTAACTGGTCTGTCCTCTAAACTGTGAAAGCTGATTATGGCGATTCTTCCTGCGGGAATTAGCGCGTGAGGTGCTTTTTCTATTAAGGTTTCTAGGACTTTTAACTCGTCGTTGACAGCAATTCGTAAGGCTTGAAAAACACGGGTTGCGGGGTGTATTCTCCCATGACGATATTGAGGAGGTACGGAATAGGCGATCGCATTTGCCAATTCTGTAGTAGTATTAAATGGGCGTTTTTCAACTATTCTTCTGGCTATTCTGCGAGAAAGTCTCTCTTCACCATATTTAAAGAAAATATCCGCTAATTCTTGTTCGTCCCATTCATTGATAATATCTCCAGCAGTGAGGGATTGTTGCTGGTTCATTCGCATATCTAAATTTGCGGTATTTCTAAAACTAAAACCTCTTTCTGGGTTATCTAAATGATAGGAACTTACTCCCAAATCGGCTAAAATTCCATGATAGGTATTTTCTGGAAATTGGTAATTAGCAAAGTTGCTATGAATAAATTTAACTCTATTACCAAATTCTGCTAGATTCTCTTTTGCTGCATTTAAAGCATCTTCATCTTGGTCAACTGCGGTAATTTTCACATCTTCAGCAGTCTCTAATATTAACCGACTGTGACCACCACCACCAACGGTTAAATCTAAATAATTTCCACCCGGTTGGATATTTAAACCTGTAATCACTTCTTGACTGAGAACAGGAATATGGGAAAACGTAATTTCTTCTAAATCTATGGGTGTTTGTGAATCTGATTTCATTATTAAATTATTGAGAGTAAAATTAAGAAGCAAGTTTGGCGTTTATAAAACTGAAGATTTTTTCTAATTCTAATAAACCTGCTAGTTCTGGTTTTTCATCAGCATTTAGCAAATTTTCTTTATTCTTTTCTAAGAGTTCTTCTAAACGAATCTGTAACTCTTCAGTAAAGGAAAAAGGACGAAATTGATCTGAAAGATTCAGATTTATTCCATTTGGTAGCCAAGATGAGGGTTGTTTCATTAATTCTTTCATAAATATCTCCTTAATTGACAATTTTGCTTAACTAAGTTTAGATAATACTTTTGATTTATTAAAATGTAAGTGTTTTTTGCTTTTTAATTACAGAATTAAGATCAATTCCTTTCCAATCTTTAAATAATTCAGCAATTTGTTCAGGTGTTGTAAAGTTGTCTGTAAAATATTCAAACTTACCACTATCAAGATTGAGGAAAAAACTCAAAAAACTACAATGATCTTTTGCACCAAAACCAAGCGGACAATCAACACGCCAATTATCTATACTTGTTCCATATTCTTTAATAATTTGACAAATCTTATCAATTTTAGAGGATCTTTGAAAAGTTTTAAACGAAAATAATTCTTTTAATTCCTTACTAAGAAAACTAACCCCACGAGGGTGAACTGATGAAAAACTATAGCCGCGATTTTTTCTAATTCGGTGGAGTCTCAATTTAGAATTTTCATCCACCTTATTAGTAGAATATTTTTGGCATAATTCTAGTAATTCAAAAGGATTTTTACCGATTTCACAAAATAACTCTATTGCTTGATAGGTTAAATTGGTAGGACTATATTTAAAATCAATCAATGATTGACAAATATCTAATGCTTCAACAAACTTTTGTTTAGATGTTTTATTCATTTTTGTTTATCTCCTTTAGTTATAATTATAGACCAAGGGTATTCATTTTGAGCTATTTTATGAGCATCTAATTGATTCATACCTTGATTAATTACCAATTCAGATTCCCGAATTCCATGCTTTAGTAAAACCTCATCACTATCAATTTCTTCTCCTAACACCATTCTTTCCCAACTTTGAGCCATACGTAAATCAGGGATAAATTGATTTTGTAATACTCCCTTACCAAAAGCATACTGTTTAGCTCTTTCAATATCCTCAGAATTTAATTGATACCGATTGGCTATTTTGAGAATATCATCTTTTGATTCTATAATTTTATCATAAGCTTTCATAGCTTCTTTGAGATATTTTTTCTCATATTGATTAAGATATGACCATCTATCAGTAAGAGAATTTTCTTTATTAGGTTGATTGGGGTTAGATGCTGGAATATTAGACAATTTCTTAACGAAGATTTATGATTTAAATTCAAATAAGATTTTCCGATGATATTATAACGGAAAACTGCCATATTTTTCAATGATTTGATCAATATCTTCTATAATCTTTACAGTCTCCGATATTATAGAAATAATATTTTGATAATGACTAATATCATCAAAATTCAACCTTCTCCCTTTTCTATCTTTTAGCCATTTTTGACAAACTTGATAACCACCAATGTAAAAATTCCAGATTTGCTGCGGAACTTGATCAAAATACTGTTCAGAATTTATCCAAATTTGTTGATGATTTTCATTATATTTAACTTGTTCGACAAGATCAGAACCAGGAATAGGATAGGTAGAAATTTCTGTTCCTGTTTCTTTCATTAAATGGTATTTTACTAATTTATCACCTTTGCTAACTAACTTCCAAAAAAGATGAGGATTTGAAGTTAAAGGAACACGGGGAAAATCAATCTTTAAAAATTCGGCGTAACGTTGACGGTAAATAGGAGAATGAAAGATAGCATAAATGTAATTAAAAATATCCTCTGGTCTAAAAGTTTTATTTTTATCTCCTTTTCCATCAAAAATAAATTCTAAATCTAGTTTTTGGGAAAATTCAATAATAAATTCTGGGGATAAATTCGGTTTACGTCCTCCAGGTGTATTAGTTGGGATAGAATCAAATAAAGTTGGGGTATCTGTTGGGTAAAGATAGAGAGGAAAAATATTAACTCCACCTCTTCTAAAAATATTAGTATCAATAGGTTGATTCGCAACTGATACCAAAGACCAGATAGAATCATTTACAGCAATTCCTTGACGACCTAAACCTAAACATAAATTATCTTTTCTAAAAACATGATCAAGTAATTCTCGTCTAGGTCTATCCATTATTATCTCACTATAATAGCAGTAACGCCAATCGAAAGGGCGATATAAACAACTAATTATTTTATCATTCCATTGATTATCTAAGCGAATTAATTGACGGACTTTATCTAATCGCCAATCTTGATGATCATGAATATTATATTTATTTGTATAATCCTCATTAGATAAATTAGTTTCTCGCAATTCTCTGAATTTTTGAGTAATGCTTTCTTCATCAAAATCAATAGCAAAATGATCTCGATGGGTTTTGATACCAGCAGCATTGACTAACATAATATCACTAACTTTCCATCCTTGTTCATACTCTGATGATAAACTGGTGTTTTGAGGGTTAAATAAATAAAATTTAGCTTCAGGTTTGACAATTTTCCAATCAGTTGAACTAATATCATTTTCAGCTAACCAATGATATTTACCCCCAACTAACTCTTTATTTTCATAAACTTCCCTTATACCCCATAAATCAGCATGATAAACCGGTGCTAATTTTTGCGGACTATGTTCATTTTTAATAAAAAAACTGATTGCTACACCTTGCTGAATATCAAAAACATTTTTATCTTGTAAACCGTCAGGACAAACTTCTTTTTTCTTGCTATTACCATGTAAATCTAAAACATAAATCTCATCAAAAGTTTGCATCAAATTTTGACGCATTCCCCGAAAAGTCGGATTATCTAAATAACCATGATTCGTAATTAAAGCCACAATACCATAACCCGTTTCAGAAACTCGATGTTGAGCAAAACGGATAAACTTTACATAATCATCTAATAATCCTTTGGGGTTTCTTTCTCCTAAAGATTTTCCGTCTACTTGATAATAATCCCTAACTAATCCCACAATCCAAGGGTCAGTATTTATAGATTCATAAGAATAGGGAGGATTTCCTAAAATTACCATTACAGGAACATCTTTTTTTATATCCTTTGCTGCTTCTGGTTCATCTCTAATTCTATTCATAAAACCATCAGCAGCAGGAATTTGAAAAGCTTCTTGTAAAGTATTAGTTAAATCAATTCTTAACCGTTCTTCAGAACTAAAATCATAACCCAATTCTTGCAACTGTAAACCTAACTTTATATGTGCTACAGTATAAGGTGCCATCAACAATTCAAAACCAAATAATCGAGGTAATAAATGTTGACTCACATAACTTGACCACATCCCTTTCTGAGATTTAAAACCATCATAAATATAATTAATAATATTGTGCATAAAAGTTCCCGTTCCCACCGCAGGATCTAAAATCAAAACTTGATGAGTTTCGATAGTTCCCTCACCTTGGGGATTGGGAATTTTAATCTTTTTAGAATCCGCTAAACCTTTACTAATATTAAACTTATGTTTGAGAATATAATCTACACTTTTAACAATATAATCAACCACAGGTTCAGGAGTATAATAAACCCCTCTTGATTCTCGCATTTTCGGGTCATATTCTGCCAAAAACGTTTCATAAAAATGGACAACAGGATCTTTTCTGCGAGTCCGTTTACCAAAATCTCTGAGAATTTCTGCCATTTCCGTTTGTTGGAGAATATTCGCTAAATTATCCACAGCCCAACTAATTCTTTCATCTAAATCAGATCCAGCTATTTGTCCAAAAATACTTCTTAAAAATGGGTTAGTTTTTGGTAATTTAAAAGCTGCTGTTTCCCGTGAAAAAGTCTGAGGATTATCAGTATTACATCGCGCTGCAAATAACCCATAACAAATAGTTTGAGCATACATATCTGCAAATTGTTCGACCGTTAAATCCTTAATTAATACTCGTTGAAATGACTCCAACTGCTGACGTAACATTCCCCCATTATCTACATCATGTAAAGCCGTTTTAATAGCATCTCTCATCAATTGCGCTAAACTAGCCATGCGTTTAGCTAAATCCTTCGGTGTTGTAACTTGGGGAACTTTAGCTAATAAAAATTGCCGCAAAAGTTGGTCAACTGCTTGTATTCCTTCCTTATCAAATTTGATTTTTTTATTTTTATCAATAGTTCCTAAAGAAGCAGATAGTTTTAATTCTCCTTGGACATACCAACGAAACTCCAAATAATCAGTTAAAATCAAATTACCCAAAGCCTGAAAATAACGCCCCATTTGAGCAGTTTTTTCCACATTTTTGAGAGAAACACCAATATCTTTAGCTTCAATATGACCAACATCTAAAATACCATTCTTTACCAAAAAATCCGGCGCACCGCAAGCAATTCTTTTCGGTTCATTAATAGCTTGAATACCAGAATCCAAAGACTCCATTAACCTCTTAAAAGCAGGACGATAACTATTTTCAGTAGCATTTTGTCCTTGGTAAACTTGATAAACTTCCTGAAAATAAACTTGTAAATAATTCATAATTTAACCACACCCCTGAAAAAACTCTGCTTCTCTTTCTCTGTGCCTGAAGCGCCTCTGCGTGAGCTAAAATTTAACTATAGATACTAATGAAGATAATTATAAATTAAATCTATGTTGCTACGAAGACAAAATCAGCAAAATCACCAAGACGTTGATACAATTTAAGGTTAGTCATCTGCACCGGGAAGATTTTTCCCATTCCCACACCCCAGGTACATGAAAAAAATCCAGATTCTCAATCCCTTATATATCAGGCTTACCTATAATAATTGAAGAAGCTGCACAAAATAAAACATCAAGTACAAAACCGACTCTGCTATTCTCTCTCCAATGTCACCCTGTAGAGATAATCTAGAAATTATCCCTATCAGCTAAATTTTGGCAGACAATAACGATCTGCTTGCAGCAGCGCTTCGCTATCGCCGCAAGTTAATCTAAGCGGGTCAATTTACAACATCCACAACGGGAGAACAGCAAAATCTATGAGTAGAATCGAAACCCGCACTGAACCGATGGTGCTAAACATGGGTCCTCATCACCCATCAATGCACGGGGTCTTACGCTTAATTATGACCCTAGATGGTGAAGATGTCGTTGACTGTGAACCAGTTATTGGCTATTTACACCGGGGAATGGAGAAAATTGCCGAAAACAGAACTACAATCATGTACGTCCCCTACGTCAGCCGTTGGGACTACGCTGCGGGGATGTTTAATGAAGCGGTGACAGTGAATGCACCAGAAAAATTAGCAGGTATCACTGTACCTAAACGCGCCAGCTATATTCGGGTGATTATGCTGGAATTAAACCGCATTGCAAACCACCTCTTATGGTTTGGTCCGTTTTTGGCTGACGTAGGCGCACAAACACCCTTTTTCTACCAATTCCGGGAACGGGAAATGATTTATGATCTGTGGGAAGCTGCTACTGGCTACCGCATGGTTAATCACAATTATTTCCGCGTGGGTGGTGTGGCTGCGGATTTACCCTATGGTTGGGTAGATAAGTGTTTAGATTTCTGTGACTACTTTATTCCCAAAGTGGATGAATATGAACGCTTAGTTACTAATAACCCGATTTTCCGTCGCCGGATTGAGGGTTTGGGAACTATTAGCCGTGAAGAAGCGATTAACTGGGGACTTTCTGGACCTATGTTACGGGCTTCTGGGGTAAAATGGGATTTGCGAAAGGTTGACCACTACGAATGTTACGATGATTTCGATTGGGATGTTCAGTGGGAAACTGTTGGTGATTGTCTCGCCCGTTATATGGTACGGATGCGAGAAATGCGCGAATCTGTGAAAATCATTCGGCAAGCGATCGCTGGATTACCCGGAGGACCCTACGAAAACCTAGAAGCAAAGCGGTTAATGGCTGGGAAAAAATCCGAATGGGATGCTTTTGATTATCAATTCGTGGCTAAAAAAGTTTCTCCTACTTTCAAAGTTCCCAAGGGTGAAATTTACTCCCGTGTCGAAAGTGGTAAGGGAGAATTGGGAATTTATTTAGTTGGTGATAATAATGTTTTCCCCTGGCGTTGGAAAATTCGCGCCGCAGATTTCAACAACTTGCAAATTCTACCTCATTTACTGCGAGGAATGAAAGTTGCAGATATTGTTGTTATTCTTGGTAGTATTGACGTAATTATGGGTTCTGTTGATAGGTAATTTTCTGTCAATTTCCGTAGGGGTAAAGCATGAGCTAAACCCCTACACATCTGGGTTTTTCGTAATTTTGTAAAAGTTTAAATCTCTTGCTAATATGTTAATTCATTTGTAGTTTTTCACTCTCCCCCCACTTTCGAGAGTTTATAGGGTAGGTAGAAGTAGG
>NZ_VIKX01000029.1 GCF_009711935.1 Dolichospermum sp. UHCC 0259
GGGGAGAGGGGGGGGTGGGGGGAGGGGGGGGAGCGGGGGGAGTAGGGGAGTAAGGGAGTAGGGGAGAAAATTATCTTCTTTCTTCCTTTTCCTTCTTTCTTCCTGAACTCCTACCCCTCTGCCCCTCTGCCTCTCTGCCCCTCTGACTCCTACTTTCCCGGTTCTTGGACAAAAATGAGGGGAAGCAGCCCTAATAGTCGGCACAGGCTAGAGAGAGTAAATAAGCCTAATAAACCGCCAAAATTAGGACTTTGGGCAATAAAACCGCCGATTGTTGTTCCTAACGCTCCACTTACGCCCCCTACAGCCGCAACAATGGCAAAATAGATAGATTTATTCCTCGCCGGGGCAATTCCCAAATACATATTAGTGCTACATAAATCCACTCCTGCCCAAGTGACACCAGTGAAAATATGTAAAAGCGGCAACCATAGCCAAAAATCAAGTTGATGATTACCAATTCCTAACCAGAATAATGGTGTAATTGCAACTAAAACGCCAACACAGGCGACAATGGGACGATTACCAATTCTATCAGCTAATTTCCCCCATAAAATCAACACTAACAGATTTGCCCCAGTCTGAAGACTGTTATAAACAGTTACTAAAGTCACATCTAAATCTAAAGTATCTAATAAATAGAAGTTGAAAAAAGGTGCGCTCAAATGCACAGCCAACATCCAAATACTGAAATAAAGTAGAAATAGTAAAAATTTAGAGTTCTGCTTAATAATATTAGTCCAATTAGTTTCTTCTTGGCAAATATCTTCAGGAGGATTTTCACAACCATTCAAACTATACTGATTTTGTAATTGCGGATTGACATCTGCTTGAAAATATTGACAATACAAACTAATAATTCCACAAATAGTTCCTAAAGATAGAACTAATCCATAACCTTGGATAGTTCCACCATACCAATGTGATATTACTAATGCAGCTAAAGGAATACATATTAAATTCGTCAGATTACAAGCACTATTCCGAATCCCAAAATATCTCCCTCGTAACCTGCGGGGAACAATAATTGCTAACCAACTTAGCCAAGATGCACTTCCTAATCCTCCTAAAAGATGACTAAAAAGCACAATTGACAACGTTAATATTACCAATTGTTGAGAATCTAGTAAACTGGAATTATTAGCAAAAATACCAATTACCAAAATTAGCCATAATAACCGAGAAATTCCAAAGGTGAATAGAGAATACTTGAATCTACTGGTAGTCTGTTCGGAAATGTAAGCGCCCACAGGTTGAACAAAATTTACCAGCATGGGAATTGATGATAACATTCCAAATATCACGGGAGTAGCACCCAACTCGACTAACAAATTACTGACTAAAATTCCTCCCGTACTCAAAGAAAAAATAGACGCAAAAATAGCATCTACCGTAGAAGCTTGTAAACTGGTACGAATATCGTTTTTAGTAAATTGCTTAGAAACCTGTTTAGTTAATGAGGAGTCAAGATGGGAAGTCTGAATATCCAGTGGTTCAACTATGTCAACTGGAATAAAATTCATATTATCATGTCTACGGATGACAAATTATAGAGTGGATATAATTACTGATAAATTGCTATCTTTTGCTCTTGTATGTTTCAACAAAAAGTTGTTTTTTTCAATATCAGTTTGCAGACTCACAGTTTATAAAACACCTCAAAAAATGTCATCAGTATTGCATAATTAAGAGATTAATCGAGTTTTTGCAATTAATAATTGAGGAAAAGATCCAATTCTCCCTTATTTCTCTCTATGAAAATAATTGTTTATATTTATACTGATCCATTACTAGATCCTGTTCCCAGCCAAAATGATTGGGGTTGGGAAGTAGATAAAATTTATGAAGATTTGGGAAAACGCACCCAATTAGAACAATTATTAATAGATTGTCAAACCGAAACTGTAAATTACCTACTGGTACGCCGATTAGAAGAATTAGGTGATAGTTTATCCCAAGTGAGCGATCGCCTCAATCAAATAGAAACAATGGGAGTCATAGTCATTACCACACAACAACCCTATACTTCCAAATCCAGTCAAATCCCCACCGAACTACTACAATTATTACCAGAAATTCAACATCAACAACGTAGCCGCCGCATTCGTCAGGGACACGCTCGTAATCGCCTAGAAGCCTCACCACCACCGGGAAAATCTCCCTATGGCTATCGCAGAGGACAAGGTAAATATATTATTGATCGCACTACCGCACCAGTTGTTAAAGATTTTTTTGAATATTTTTTACTCTATGGTTCTGTCCGTGCTACCGTCCGTTATATAAGTAAAAAATACAGTAAAAATATCTCTGTCACAACAGGGAGACGGTGGTTAACTAATCCAGTTTATCGCGGTGATACAGCCTATCAAAATAGGGAAATTATCTCTAATACTCACGCAGCAATTATATCCAGAGAAGAAGCAGCGCAAGTTGATAGACTATTGCGACGCAACAGCCGTTTACCAACGCGGACAGCTAGTGCGCCCCGTTCTTTAGCAGGTTTAGTCATTTGTCATCAATGTCAATCACAGATGATTGTCACCAGTGTTACCCAGCGTCATCAGAATAAAGAGTATTTATATTTACGCGCAACCGACTGCCCTCAACAGCCTAAATGTCGTGCTATCCCTTACCAAGTAGTTTTAGAAAAAACCATTGATAATATTTGTCGAGACTTACCTTTAGCTGTCGCTGGGATCAATTTTCCCCAATTAGATGCAATTAAAAATAGTTTAGGGAATGATATATCTCGTCAGCAAGAAATTCTCCAAAAATTACCGACTTTAATAGAAACGGGAATTTTAGATATAGAAACTGCAAAATTAAGAGCTTACAAACTTCGCACAGAAATTTCCGAACTTCAAGTCAAATTAGCGATTCTTCCTCCTGTGAATTTGCGTTCTGTAGCTCAAGCTGTTTCCATTCCCCAATTTTGGTTAGATTTATCAGAGGTAGAACGAAGATTTTACTTCCGTGAATTTATTCAACAAATCCAAATTATCCGCCAAAATAGAGAATGGGATTTACAAATAATTTTTATTTTCTAAAACATAAAAACACAAGACAAGATCCCCGACTTCTTAAAGAAGTCGGGGATCTGAATCATTGATTATTCATCTTCATTTCTGGGAGATTGTTTGCCTTTTTTTCCCGCATTTTTGACATTCATGACTTTTCCTAGTAAATCAAACCAAAAAGGCGCACCCATAGCAATAGCTATACCGCTAATAAACCAACCACCAATCATAGTCAAAATACTGAAAACAGGTAAATCATTAATTCTATATTTGCTTCCGTTAATTTGCTGTTGTACATTAGCACTTGTCCAACCAATTGGTAATTCAACTTCCTTTAAAATCTCGTTAGGATCTATTTTATTCATATCTGAAGGATTAGATCCTTGTGGTGCTACTTGTACAGCTTTGTTAATAATTATTTCTCGCAATAAAGAATCCTTAGATAACCGATTAATAATATGAAAAGTATCGGCATTGGCAGTGATAGCTAAGGTTATGCCAATGATAATTGCCACTCCTTTAGCATTACGTTTATAAACACCACCCGCTCTTTCCATTGAGCTATCAAAACTATTTTCAATTTCTTTTCGCAAAATAGTAATACCTTCCTCTGTGCTTTTAGCCTTCAGTTGGGCGCGTTTTGCCATCACTTGAATGTTATTAACTACAGAATCCGGCAGAATATCAATCAGTTCTTTAACTTTTTTATAGGTTTCACTATCTTTATCTTGGATAGCTGCTATGACTTCTCCATGAATATCACTACCTTTCTTGATAGATTTGACAATTTCATTAATATTAGGTTTTAAGCCTCCTATCACTATGGCTTTTTCTGCATTTTCAAAAATATCTTGTCTTAAGAATTTTAGTTCCCGCAATGGCTTATCTAAAATATGTTCATGATTGGCTATACTTGCGGCAAAACTTTCTATATATTTATCTAGGCTATCTCGCATCCGATTTATCGCCATGTAGATATCATATTTGTCCTTTTTGAATTCATCAATAATGCGGTTATATTCTAACTCTAACTGTCTATAATCTGCGGCAATATTGGTAGCAAATTCACTAGATAGTTCCTGATTATTAATGTAAACTTGTAACTGAATCAAAATTTGTCTAACATCATCTAACCGTTCAGATTTGAATTGCTCCAATCTAATTTCAGTTAATTTTTCTACCAAAATTGGCAGTTGGAGTGTATCCATAAAAGTATTAGCAAAACTTTCACCACCAATATAGGAAGGCGCACTCCGTTTTTGATCACCAAAAACAGTTTCTTTGCGGAGTCGGGAACTAGACTTTCTCAAGAGATTAAAGAATGAGCCAATTGCCCAAGTAGCTTTACGCGGCAAAGTTGATAATAAACCTTTAGCCTCTTGATTAATGCTTTGAATTAAAGGATTACCGTAAATTTTATTAACTAATTGAATTATTTCGGGATTTTCTGAAGTTTGAGCATCACCAGCTAAAAGAATTTCAATTGATCTTCTCAAGTGTTCAGCCCGCCATTGCAGGACTGTTGTTAATAGTTCTTGAATTTCTGAAGCTAGTAAACTTAAAATTAAGTAAATAAAAATTAAACCCAGCGCCACATCTAAAACAAAAGGTAAGTTCATTGACATTCTCCTTCGGGGTAATTGACCAAATGCTAATGGTAGTATTTATATCATTTAACGGGAAAAATGCTTGTAAACTTCCTTAAAAAATCAATAAGAAAATCTTCGCCAAAAAATTATCTCTATTCATGAGAAACTGAGCTAATTTGGGATCTAGCCATTGTCTTTGAATATAGATTGTTCCTAGATGGCAACATTGGAGATTCGCTTTAATCTCTATGTGATTAAACCTAGCAGTTATAAGATTCGCATAGAATATGCAAGAAGGAAGCTTTATTTGGACTCATCTAGAAAAACAGCACCGTGTGATTGAAAAAAAGATTGATTGGCTATGGCTAATCCTATTGTTATTAGCAGCGGTGATTTTGTTTAGTATCAATCTTGGAGGTTCGCCCTTACAAGATGGCGATGAGGCAACCGTGGCCAGGGTAGCGCGGGAAATTTGGCAAGCCCCAGCAGATTCCATGCGCTGGCTTTATCCCACGTTGGGGGGTGAACCATATCATCACACCCCGCCACTTATGCACTGGTTAATTGCTGGGGCTTATTCTCTGGGTGGTGTCAATGAATGGACAACGCGCCTACCTAGTGCCATTTTGACAGCAACTTCTGTACCTTGCTTATACTGTCTGGGGAGGGAGATATTTCGTCAACGTTGGGCGGCTATTTATAGTGCTTTGATTTATTTAACAATGCTGCCTGTGGTACGTTATGGCAGGTTGGCAATGTTAGATGGGGCAGTTGCCTGTTTTTTGATTGTGATGATGTGGTTTGTCTTGCGATCGCGTCGAGATTTACGTTACTGCTTAGGTATAGGCATTAGTTTTGGGTTAATTTGTCTAACTCAAGGCATGATGGGTGTTTATTTAGGTGCAGTTGTTTTAGTCTTTCTTTTTTGGGATACACCCAGACTACTTACAAGTTATTATTTCTGGACAGGTATTTTGATCGGTTGTCTACCTGTATGCTGCTGGTATGGGTTTCAATTATGGCACTATGGCTATCCCTTCAGTATTGATGTCAATACATCTTTAAGCCATATTTCAACCATTAATAATGGAACATCCCAAGCACCTTGGTATTATCTTTTAGAAATTGCTAAATGGACATGGCCTTGGTTGATATTTCTCCCCCAAACTATCCGCATTACCTGGGAAAATAATAATTTTAGTTGGGCAAAATTAATTATTATCTGGTGTGGTGTTTATCTATTAATTATTTCCCTAATTAGCTTTAAACTCCCCTGGTATATATTCCCCATTTACCCTAGTTTGGCTTTAGCTTTTGGGTTTCAATTAGCCCAGATGGAAAATGTCCCCTTATTCTCAGGCTACCCCCGCGCTTGGGTAACGAGTTTAGCGATATTGGCGGTAGTGGCTTCTTCTAGCAGTATTTATTTTGGTGGCAGAACATTAGATAAAGTAGAGTTACAGATTATTTTTGCCGCAATAGCTTTAACTATGACTTTATCCGCAATTTTAGCAGCACGCGGTGATAGACAATTTCTGAAAATTTTAATTTGGGGAAGTTATATTTCTCTATTATTATTAATGAAATCTAATTACTGGGTTTGGGAATTAAATACAGCCTATCCCGTGAAACCCGTAGCAGCAATGATCACGAAAATCAATCCAGCAGTTAAGGAAATCTATACATCTTTTCCCTACCATCGTCCTTCTTTGGATTTTTATAGCGATCGCACCATTATTCCTGCTTCCATTGGTGAACTACAATATTACTGGCAATATGATAGCCAACCTTATTTTCTTATTAACACATCTACTTTAGAAAACCTCCAGTTTAAATCCATCAAAGTTATAGACAAAGTAAAAGACTGGCAATTGATTACTAAACAAAATAACTCACTATAAGTTGGGTTTGCTGAAAAAGTTATCTGTGATAGCGCAGCGTGACGTAAGTCATGGGCTAGGAGTCAGGAGTCAGGAGTCAACACGGCTTAATTACTTGATTTTATGGGTAGCGGTTTAGCTCATGCTTTACCCCTAAAAATCTGGGGTTTTCGTGATTTTACAAAAGTCCATCTCTCAACCGTTTTTAGTATAGGTGGAAATTAAAAATTGTCGTTATGGCAAGGGAATAGGGCAGCAATTCTCATTTTGAAAAGAATAAAATAAGGTTAGAATCACGGATTAGACGGATTGCACTGATTTCACGGATTTTAGTAACTCTTATCATAGCAAACAACCTAATCCGCGCCATCTTTTAATCCGTATAATCCGCGATTCTGACTTTTGAGCGATGAAACCTTAAAATGAGAATTGCTGGGAATAGGGAATAGGGAAGCAGAAATTTTCTTCTTCCTGAACTCCTGACTCCTGACTCCTGAACTCTATTTTTCACCCTCATTCATTTTTTCAATTTGCGGAATTTCTTGACCATTACGACTCATATTGTCTTGAGTCATAGTCACAATCCCGAAAAAAATTGCACTTCCCACAATTAAAGACAATAAAGGATGTTTAATGACAATAAAATCTCTGATGATCCTTGCCAAAGGTCGGCTTTGACGACGGAGAGCCGACGAAATCATCATTTGTCTCCAAATAAATGGATCACGCACATAATGTCCACTTTGGCAAACAACTAATTTTTCCTGACAATAAGGACAGGTAAACAAACCAATATAAGACTTTATTGGCTTTGTTCTGTTATTTTTTTGACAAATTGGGCAAGTAACATAATGATTATGAAAAGTATTTGTACTCATCTACCTCGTCTCGCCTAGTCCCTTGATTCTATTTATAACAATATCTGTATTGAATTTTACTGTAAATCTAGTAATCATGCCATAATCACTGATAGTGATTGGCAAAATACTATGATGGAATTTCCGAATGCAATTGATCCAAAGACGTATTCCTCTCAATACTAACCCAAGTTGTTAGTACCGCAGGACAGAATTATTTTTTCTCAATATTTTGTGATTTTTGTTAGTTAATTATTGAGCAGGCAGTTTCTCTCATAATAAACCACAATAAGAAATAATAGACAAAAAATGGATTTTTCTGACATTTACCCCATTTATCAATATCTCAGAATCTTCAATGATTAAAACCCTACTTTCCCCCATATTCCATGCGGTTCACCCAGTTAATTAATCGTTTCCAAGCCTCTCCCGAAACAGTAGTGCTGTTTTTAGCCGTGCTAATTGGCGGTAGCACAGGTATGGGTATAGTCACCTTTCACTACTTAATCCAGCTAATTAACAACTTCATGTTGGAAAATTTGATGGGACAGATTGGGATTTGGGGCGCTTGGACCTTAGCGGCTGTTCCTATACTGGGCGGTATCATTGTTGGCCTCATGCGGTGGCGAACTCAAGATTTTGGACCAGGACTTTCATCCCTGATAGCTGTTTCTCAGGGCAAAGAAGCCAAAAAACCCCTGCGACCGGTGACAAAAATGATCGCTGCGGCAGTTTCCCTGGGTAGTGGTGCATCTTTAGGTCCAGAGGGTCCAAGTGTAGAAATTGGCACTAATTTTGGGGTATTGTTATCGGACATCTTACAAGTCTCCCAAGAACGTCAGCGGTTACTATTGGGGGCTGGTGCGGCTGCTGGTTTAGCGGCTGGTTTTAATGCCCCCATTGCAGGAGTATTTTTTGCCTTAGAAGTAGTCATGGGCAGTACATATTTTGCTACTTCTGCTGTAAGTGTGATATTACTAGCCGCTGTTGTTGCTGCTTTAATTGCTCAAATTGGTTTAGGTTCACAACCAGCTTTTGCTTTACCCGCTTATCAGGTTCGTAGTTACCTAGAGTTACCCCTTTATCTGGGTTTAGGTTTGGGTGCAAGTTTAATTTCTCTTACTTATACTGAATCCATTCGTTTAGCTAAAGCTATCTTTACTGGCAATTTCCCAGGGTTAACGTTATTAGGTAAAATTCCTCAGTCCATTCAGCCAATTTTGGGTGGTGTAATTATTGGTTTAGTAGGTTGGCGATATCCACAAATTTTAGGTATTGGCTATGGAACTGTAGAAGCAATACTACAAGATGAAGATTTTTCTCTCAATTTATTACTCATTTTACTAGTATTAAAACTGCTAATGACAGCGGTAAGTTCAGGTAGTGGTTTTGTGGGCGGATTATTTGCCCCAGCTATGTTTTTAGGTGCTTCCTTTGGGTCTGCCTATGCTAAATTTTTGGCTTTGATCATCCCAGGAATTGGGGAATATATGGCTGCTCCTCCAGCTTATGCAATGGTAGGTATGGCGGCAGTTTTAGCAGGTAGTGTGAGAGCGCCATTAACAGCAATTTTAATGTTATTTGAATTAACCCGTGATTACCGGATTGTTTTACCTTTAATGGCGGCAGTGGGTTTAAGTGTTTGGTTAGTAGAACTAATCAAACCAACTGTAGATGCTAATGCTAATCTGCAACAGATTGGTTTACCTGAATTGAAAGATGAAAAGGCAGAACTTTGGCAGCAAATGTCAGTAGCAGATGCTATGTACACCTGTCCCAAAAAATTATCAGCAACTTTAGGAGTATTAGAAACTGCGGTAGTCATGACGCGGGAACGAATCCGCAGTGCTTTAATTATTGATGATGATACTGGCAAACTGGTAGGAATTCTTTCTCTAGAAGATATTAAACGAACTTTTTTTATCTGCCAAAATCTTCCTAATTCATTGCCGGAAATTCAAGAATATTTAGCTACTCAAAAATTAATAGATATTTGTACTACAGATATTCTCTATGCTTGGGATGATGAACCTGTTTCTGAAGCTTTAGACCGAATGGCATTACGTGGTTTACATCAATTACCAGTGGTAGCTAAAGACAATCCCGATTTTATTCTGGGTGTGCTAGAAAGAGAACAAATTGAATTAACTTGTAATTTAACGGCAATCACTAAGGTACTACACCAATATTCACCTGTGATTCCCACTACCGAATATATAGAGGAAATTGGGAATTGGTAATGGGTAATTGGTAATTGGTAATTGGTAATTGGTAATTGGTAATTGGTAATTGGTCAT
>NZ_VIKX01000002.1:0-2576 GCF_009711935.1 Dolichospermum sp. UHCC 0259
AGACGCTGAGGAATATCACCAAGCTGATTTTGACGGCGACCAATTAATGGTTAGTTCTGCTAATAAACTGCCCAATATTGCCAAAGAAACACTCCGCGCAGGTGAACCCGGACATTTTAAACCAGTTAAACAACGTCCTAAACTGGCATACACCGAAATTACAGATGAAGAAGGCAATTTAAAATACCGTGATTTATCGCAAATTGCCGCTGCCAGCAGTCAAAATAAAGTAGGTCTAGTAGCAACAAACATTGGGCGTGTCCAGTCCTCAATGCCGGGTGAAGGTGAAAATAGCGAACGATTTACCAGACGACAAAGGAAGCTGCTCAATCGTCTTTTTCAAGCACTACAAGTAGAAGTAGATTCACCCAAAAGTGCCGAAAGATTAGAAGACATCAAAGAAATTGATGGTGCGAATTTATTAGCAGATGCTAAAAAATGGTCAGAATCCCATCCAAGTTACTTCTTTGACTTTAAAAAAGATGACCGGCTTTATCGTTCCTTTGCTATGCCAGCAGATGCCCCAGGAGCAATAAATGTGATGGCCAGAGAAGTAGTAAATCCCTTGTGGGAACCAACGCGGATTCGCAGTAGAGATAGACATGAATTTCGTTATTTATTTCCCAAAGAAACCTTATTTGTAGATGCCTTAGAATGGGCAGAAGAATTAAAAACTAGGTTTCAACAATCGAGAGATGAAATTAAAGAACGGGTGGGAGATGATAGAGAAGCATTTAATGAAGAATTGGGCAAACTTTACGATAGTTACAGAGCCGAAATTGATGAATTGTTCACCACTTCAGAGGATAGATTTGAGGGTGCAGCAGCACTGTGGCACACACAACACACTCGTCCAGAATTAGACCGACATCGTAAGGAATGTTTACAGTTGGCAGCACAGATGGAAATTACGTTTTCGTTTGAGCATAATTATGAAATGCCTAGTGCAGCATTACCACAAAATACTTATGTTTTGACTGTTCCGTTTGGGAAAGATGCGATTAAATGGAAGGAGTCTTTAGAACAAAAGGGAATTGAATTTGATGCCACTATTCATCCCCAATTACCTGTGATTGAATTTGCGTTTAAAGATTTATCTCCCAAATTAGTTGAGAAATTAGCGGCTAAATTTGGTGACAATATTCATGATTTAGATGAATTGAATATCCCCAAAGATTTACGAATTATCCCGCCGGTAGATCATAGTTGGGCAACATCACGTCAGGATGCGGGTGTGGGGGCTTTGGCATATAATTTATTTACTGAGGAAGTATGTCAACAGCTTCAGGATTTTCAGTTTGCAGAAATGAAAGTGTTGGGGATTAAATACAATGATTTTGCTGATGAAAACTTTGCCAGTCAGCAATGGAGAAAGCGGAGTGTGACTCTAGAAGTAGGAGTTTTTGAATTACCTGAATCACACCCAGACTTTTATCGTTATAACGGGACACCAATATTACAAATTGATGGTCAGAATTTAGGCACTTTTGCACCTGATAGTCCGAAGTTGCCTGTGGGAACTACATTTGCAGCTACGTTAAAACCAGAAGGTTCTAGTATTATTCTCAAGGTTAATGCTGATTCGATAGAGTTACCAGAGGTGACATTAGCGGAATCAGAACCAAACTTAGATAATGCTGGGGAATTGCGAGCTATTCACCGTGAATTTTGGCGTAAGGAAATGTTTGATAATTTGGTAGAAGCAATTGGTATTACTTACGAACAGCGACAGACCAATCAATCTGAAAGTAAGGAAATTGAGCAATTCAAAATTGGTGGACAGTGGACGGCTTATGTTCAGTCTAGTGGTGATTTTATTGTGCGGAATGAGAATAAGCGAACGATTTGTCGAGGGAATATTCACACAGGAGAAGAGATATTTCCACTGTCAGAAGCAGCCGCAAGTGAGTTAGAGGAGATGATTTTAGAGAGGGAGAGATTACTTTATGAAAAACATGAAGTATCAGAAAATGGACATCTTGATAACAGTCAGGATATTGAGTTGAACTAAAAAAGATGCCCGTTAGAGAAATCGGGCATCTTAGACTTTTGAAAAGTCAAGAATCAAAAATGACTGCTATCGTTTTTAGACAAAGCTGAAATTAGTAGCAGTCAACCTGGTAGTATCAAATCCGTTCAAGATAGCAATAGTTGTACTGCCTACGATAATACTATTGTCAATTAAAGTCAGGTCATTGAAATCAAAACTAGCGCCTTGACCACGAATACCTAAGACATCAGTACCCATATCGAAGTCAACAATGGTGTTGGTAGTAGCAGGTATATCACCAGTGAGGATATAGAACTTGTCAGCACCAGCACCACCGGAGATTAAGTTATCACCACCCTCTTGAACGTAGAAAATATCGTTACCTTCACCACCCAAAGCCCGATCGCCTGCCCCCAAGAAGAAGGTATCATCTCCTACACCACCGGAAAGACGGTTGCCACCTTGTCCATCTAAAGCATAGAAGGTATCGTTGCCAGAACCACCAAAGGCGCGATCGCTCTTACTCACATCAATAGTATCTGCTCCACTACCACCAAAGATATTATTATCGCCAACTGGAGACAGA
>NZ_VIKX01000002.1:2627-3065 GCF_009711935.1 Dolichospermum sp. UHCC 0259
TCCCTTGTGGTGAATATCAACTTCCCCAAGCAGTAATAGGTAATCGAGGTAATGCTAAAGCCACCAGTTACGATAATAGTTGGCAGTTTACCATTTGGTACTCAGAAGCAGCAATTGAACAAGATTTAAGTCAACCAACTGAAGCAAAAGCTCAAGAACTAGCCCAGTTACAAAGTAATCCCTTGACGTTAGCAAAATATATTATTCAACAATATGATAAACAACAATCTCAACAAGAACAAACAGAAGAAACTGTTAACGAAATTGAAGGTGATGCTAACAATCAGGCACAGGAATCTCGCTGGATTTCTCTACTCCGCAGCGATAAATACGGTCAATTAATTGAAACACCCAAATTTCGCAAATTTGCTACTGATTATATAGCCAATCAATGGCGTGACCTAGCCATTAAAAGTGGATACAGCCATAATTCGGGTA
>NZ_VIKX01000300.1 GCF_009711935.1 Dolichospermum sp. UHCC 0259
CACAAAGTTCTGCAATTCCTGGAGGATGAAAATATTTACTTGTATCAAGAGACATGAGACTATTTTTATATTTACTGACACACCCTACTAACTCACTGTTTTTCAATAATAACTTGACTAACTTCTGACCATTTTTCCCAAATACTATTGGGAACTCTCAAAGTATATCGTCTTCTGTAGCCTCCTTGACCTTCTTTATCAAGGTTTTTCGCTCCTAAAAACGCACCAGAACTATCTATAAATTTAGCCCTAAAGCCATCCTGCCATAATTCAAGTCTTAAGTAAGCTTCTCTCGCTGCTGGGCTTCGTTCTGCTTCTGGAGGAATTGAAAATTCAACAATCCACTCTACTTGTTGATTCTGTTGATTAAATGCAGGTTCTTCAATCATTTTATACGAAAATACTGCATAATCTCCTACAGAACTAGAATTAAAAACACTATAGTCCCATTTTGGATCTGATAAACTTGGAGTCCGTTCAGAAGTAGGAGTTGGTGTTGGAGTGGGATCAGGTGTAGGAGTTGATGTAGGTGTTGGTTCAGGTGATGGTGTTGGCTTGTTCAAATCTTCAATTATAGCAACTACTTCTTTCTTTTTTGACTCATAACTGTTTTTCAGATTAGTAACTGAAATAAAAACATCAGATGGGATATCATTTAAAATCGCCAGTACGTTATCCCATTTATCCTTAACTGCTTCATATTCACTAACTGTTCGCGCCTTTTCTATCTGTTCCTCTGCATCTTGAGCTTGTTGTTTGGCTTGGTTAATGGAGTCAATCGCTTGATTTTCTTTATCTAAACGACGTTGTATCTTGGTTAATTGACTTTGATAGTCTGAAAGTTCCTTTTGGGCAGTATTGTATATCTTAGCAGATGTTGGTATAGTTT
>NZ_VIKX01000301.1:0-18122 GCF_009711935.1 Dolichospermum sp. UHCC 0259
TTTTCTCCATAAAAGAGGCGCAAGAGCCGGAATTTACTAATTGTGGTTTTGATAAAATGCAGCACCATTACGCGCTCTTGGTGTTGACCTGATTTTAGTGATAATGAAGAATAGGAATATAATCCAGATCAGGAGGTAATCATACAATGGACAACATAGAACATCATATACCAATTTATCCGCAGAACCACTTAATGCAGGCCAGACAAACAATCAAAGGTCTGACCTGCGGATTTAACTTTTAAGCACAAAGAGCTAAAATCTGTTCCACAACTTGCGGGTTAACATCTTTATTTTCCCCCAAAGCCGTCATCCCATGTTTTTCTAAATTCTTGATAACTGCGGGAATAGTTTCTACTCCCACACCATAATCAGACAAATGAGTGCGAACACCAACTGATTCAAAGAAATCACGAGTTTTAGTAATTGCAGCATTTACCCGTTCTTCCTCCGAACCACCGACAATTTGCCAAACTCTATCTGCATATTGTAGAAGTTTTTGCCATTTGCGATCGCGTCTAATCGTCAAAGTTCCAGGTAACACAACCGCCAAAGTTTGAGCATGATCCATACCATGCAACGCTGTCAACTCATGGCCTATCATGTGAGTCGTCCAGTCTTGAGGCACACCAGTCGCAATTAACCCATTTAATGCCATTGTCGCCGACCAAACCAAATTTGCCCGCGCCTCATAATCTGTAGGATTAGCTAAAGTTTTTGGACCCTCGGAAATCAAAGTTTGTAAAATTGATTCAGCCATACGGTCTTGTAATGGTGCATTCACAGGATAGGTCAAATACTGCTCCATCACATGAGTAAAAGCATCAACAATACCATTGCCAATTTGCCGAGGAGGCAGGGAAAAAGTTGTTTCTGGGTCAAGAACCGAAAATTTCGGAAACACCAAGGGACTAGCGAAAAATAACTTTTCCTTAGTTTCCCATTTCGTCACAACTGAACTTGTATTCATTTCTGAACCAGTCGCAGGTAAAGTCAAAACCACCCCCATTGGTAAAGCCGCAGTTACTGGTGCGTGCTTTGCTAAAATATCCCAAGGGTCTCCCACAAAAGGAACAGCCGCCGCGATAAACTTAGTTCCGTCTGCAACAGAACCGCCACCCACAGCCAAGAGAAAATCAATCCCTTCTTTGCGGATTAACTCAACCGCCTGCATCAAAGTTTCAAAATGAGGATTAGGTTCAATACCGCCAAATTCAAATACATTTCTACCAGCTAATGCCGACTTGACTTGATCATAAACCCCGTTAGCTTTAATACTACCACCACCGTAGGTAATTAGAATTTTCGCATCTGTCGGGATTTCTGAACCAATATTAGCGATTTGACCCTTACCAAACAGGATTTTAACTGGGTTGTAAAAAACAAAATTTTCCATAACTTTAGTCACTCAAGAGAATTATATTTCATCTTAAGTATTGTAATCACTTTCTGGATTTTTGTGCCTGTACCAATAGAATGCTATTTTCCCACAATCTGATTAAAAGTTGGGGAATTGTGTCCCCGGCATTTTTATCAATTTAAACAAACAAACTACCAACAAGACAAACCAAATCAGAAAATAAGGGTGATGTCAATTCATCGTCAGCAAACAAGATTTCGATTAATATTAAAGTTGCCTTTTGCCAATCAACAATCCAATATTCCTGCAAACCCCTAGAAGCATAAAGTTCTAATTTCACTTCCTTATCCCGGCGTTCATTTTCACCACCCACAGAAAGAATGTTAAATGTCCATTATTTTCTCTTTTTTGAAATGAAATTCCACCAGGATAAGGCTTTTAATGATTTTAAACCAAGTTTTTCATACCAATAACCGAAGAACCCCTTAAACTTCATCTTCTTCAATGACTGCATTCCGGTCTAATATTAATAAATTACGAAGTTGATCTGTATCCATTTCCGTTAACCAATCTTCTCCTGCACCTACAACTTGTTCGGCTAATTGTTTTTTGCTTTCTATCATATCATTTATTTTTTCTTCTAAAGTTCCAGTACAGACAAATTTATGAACTTGAACATTACGAGTTTGACCAATTCTAAAGACTCTATCTGTGGCTTGATTTTCTACTGCGGGATTCCACCATCTATCAAAGTGAAAAACATGATTTGCCCTAGTTAAATTTAAGCCCACACCACCAGCTTTTAAAGATAAAATCATAATTGGTGGTCCTTGGGGGTCATGTTGGAATCTATCAATCATTTCTTCTCTTTGCTTTTTACTGGTACTACCATATAAAAAGAATATTTCTCTTCCTAATTGTTTTTCTAAATGCGGTTTGAGTAACTTACCCCATTCCGCAAATTGGGTGAAAATTAAAGCGCGGTCTCCTTCTGCTATCACCTCATCTAACATTTCCTCTAGTCTTTGCAATTTAGCAGAATGATGTTTTTCTAAACTTGCTAATTTTAAATATTGGGAAGGATGATTACAGATTTGTTTTAGCTTTACTAATAATCCTAAAATCATCCCCCGACGTTGCAAACCTTCCGCAGATTCAATTTCTACTAAAGATTCATCTACTAATTCTTGATATAGTGTAGCTTGTTCGGAAGTTAATCCACAAAAAACCGTCATTTCTTGCTTATCTGGCAAGTCTTGAATAATGTCTTTATCACTTTTTAAGCGTCGCAAAATAAAAGGTTGAACTAAGGAACGTAATTGATTTAAAGAAGCAGTATCACCATACTTTTCAATAGGCATAGCAAACCGTCTTTGGAAAAATTGTTTATTCCCTAAATAACCAGGATTGAGAAAATCTAAAATAGACCATAATTCTTGTAATCTATTTTCTACAGGTGTACCTGTTAAAGCAATGCGAAATGTAGTTTCTAATTGTCGGACTGCTTGTGATTGTTTAGCTTCGGAATTTTTGACATTTTGGGCTTCGTCTAAAACAATTATTTGCCATTCAACTGCTTTTAATAATTTAATATCGCGGTGAATCAATGAATAGCTAGTAATTACTATATCGTGTTTATTAACGGCTTCTGTAAATGCTTTACCTTTAGGACGTTTATCACCGTGATATTCTAGAACTTTAAGCGTCGGGGCAAACTTCTTTACTTCTTTTTGCCAATTGCCCATAACAGAAGTAGGACAAACTAAAAGCGTTGGTTTTTCTAATGCGTTTTGTTCTTGGAGATGAAGTAGGAAAACTATAAACTGCACCGACTTACCTAATCCCATATCGTCCGCTAAACAAGCGCCCAAACCCCATCTTTCTAAAAATGCTAACCAAGCTACACCTCTTTCTTGATAAGGACGTAATTCTCCTTGAAAACTTTTTGGTGTTGTTAAAGTTTGAATTTCTTGATTATTAGTTAATGCCCCAATTAATTCTTCCAATGCACCAGAAGCTTCAAAACTTACAACAGGTAATTTTTCAATTACTTGAGTATCTCCTTTACTAATGCGTAAAGCATCTTCTAAAGAAAGTGACATTTGTTCTTTGCGAGAGGTAAAAAAGGTTTGAGCAGTTTTAATATCTTGAGGACGCAATTCTACCCATTCCCCATTAATTTCGACTAAAGGACTATTTAATTTTACCAATTTATCAAACTGAGGTTTAGAAATTGTTTGTCCACCAATTGCTAAATTCCATTGAAAATTCAATAAACTTTGTAAACCCAAACGTCCCGATTTTTGTTGAGGAGTTTCCGCACTAATTTTTAACCCCAAACGATTTGCCCACCCTTCCCGATTTGCTAAACTAGGAGGTAAAATTACTCCTAAACCGCTATCTTCAAATCTCCAAGTTACAGCTTTGATAAAGTCATAAGCTTGTGTGGGGGTGAGATGACAAAATTCGGGAGATGCAGTTTCTAAACTGGGGGTAATGATGGGATACAATCGAGAAGCTAAACCCAAACCTCGCAAAAATGTTTCTTGAGGTTGTTCAATTGTCCGATTTTGATAAACTAATTTTTCTACAGGTTGATGCCAAATTGTCGCTGCGTCTATTAAAAATTCTGGGTTATCTGCGGCTTGGAGAAAATACTTTAAAATCCAATTTGGTTCTTCATTTTCTGGAGGCAGCAATTGAAAACAAGTTCTAAATAAAGCTTTGCCTGTAAGTTGATATTGTAAGGGTAAAGTCCAAGCTTTTAATGTAGTTTCTAAACGTTCTCCTCCTGCTAAATCAATTGTATTATTTGCATTAATTAATCCTTGTAACCATTGCTGTAATGCCACTGGTAAAGACATCATCATTCTAGGTTCAAGGGGAGATTGAGAACCAACCATTAACCGCAATTGATTATCTGTAATGCTATTGAGAAATGATAATATTAATTCTTGAGGTAATAATGGTAAATCAATGGCGATATTTTCCGTAGTTTGTTGATATGTGCGACAAACCAAAGGCATTTGTGAGGCGAATTTCTCTAACCTAGTGACATCTATTGCACTATCTAAAAGTACCTGCCATTTCGCCATTAAATTACTATCTTGTTTCTCAACAGTTGGTAGAAATTTACAACGAGAAATCAAATCTAAATGCCATCTGTAAATATGTACCCAAAAATGAATATCTGCTCCTAATAAAGCCGCTTTACTATCATTTGTACTCAAAGGTAAAGATGAGAGAAATTGAATTGCTAATGCTGGAGTGAGACAAAAACCATCAATTTTCCAAGGATGTAAATATTGTGGAGATGAGGAGTCTATATCCACGCTGACAGAATGAACTGGGGAAATTGTTGTAAGTTCTGATTTGTTATTTTCCACAAAATAAGTTGGTAAAGAAATTATTTGTGAATGAATAGGTGATTTTGTTTCTGTTGGTGGTTTACTTTTAAGTCTTTGTTTAGTATTAGGAGATGGCTGAATTAAATTAGCAATTGATAAATTAGATGATTCTAACCATTCATTTAATTCTACCGAGTTCATAGCCAATGGATGTAAATGAATCTCAGCAGATACTTCAGTCTGCACCTGTGAAGAACGCCAAGTTTCTCCCCAAATAAAGAAATAGCTATTTTGATGATTTATTATCCAAGTTCCGTGTAAAATCGCCATGTTTAAATATACTAATTATTTTTTAACTTGTTATGTCGCATCTTGACCTAAAGTAGAAGATACTGAATCTTTCCCTCCAACTTCAATAGTAACAAACCTTAGAGGTTGTTTGAAAAGTCTAAATTCATACATCTCTGGGCGACTGTAAGTCGCGGCTACACGGGCAAAACCTTGATTTTTTATTAGTCCACGAAAGTGGACTTTGTTTGTGTAGTAGCGACTTCCAGTCGCCGATAGCGTAGCTTTCACAGCCTGATTTTTAACAACCCCTACTTATAGTAAAATCAACATACACTATTATACTTATTTCCTCTTATAAATATGATTCCAAATTTCCAAGAACAAGGCTATCAGGTTATTAGAGAACTAGGACGCAACCGCGAAGGTGGTAGAATTACTTGGTTAGCAACAAATATTAACACAAGGCAACCAGAGGTAATCAAACAGTTTTGTTTTGCTCAAGCGGGTTCAAGTTGGTCTGGTTCAGAAGCCCACGAACGAGAAATACAGATACTTAAAGGATTAGATCATCCTGGTATTCCCAGTTATTTAAATTCTTTTGCGACAGATGATGGTTTTTGTCTAGTTCAACAATATATTAATGCTTCCACTTTAGCAGAAACTCGCAGTTTTTCACCCGAAGAAATTAAACAAATTGCTGTTAAGGTTTTAGAAATTCTTGTCTATTTACAAAATCGGATTCCGTCTGTAATTCATCGAGATATTAAACCAGAAAACATTTTAGTAGATGAACAAATCAATGTTTATTTAATTGACTTTGGTTTTGCTCGTATTGGTAGTCATGATGTGGCTGGAAGTAGTGTATTTAAAGGAACTCCTGGCTTTATTACCCCAAAGCAAATGTTTAAGCCAACAGACGCTACAAATTTGTATGCTTTGGGTGCAACTTTGATCTGTTTACTTACAGGAATTAAATCAACAAAAATAGATCAATTACAAGATGAAGATGATCCTTATTTGATTAACTTTCGTCATCTTTTACCTCGGTTGAGTTTGCGGTTTATCGGTTTGTTAGAAAAGATGGTACAACCGAAACAAAAAGAACGTTTTACTAATGCAGAAGCAGCTTTAGAAGCACTCAAACCACTTGATGTTATTCGTGTACCGGGAATTGATTTTAGTGAAACAATTTTGGAGTTTAAAGCGAACTGGTTGGGGGAAAAACTAACGCAAATTATCACTGTTTTTAACGGCTGGGGTGGTGGCTAAGACTATAACTTGGGCTATACCTTATTTCAAAATAAGTGATTATGTACTTTCTCTGCTGTGCAACTTGGGGGCTTTTCTTTGGTTTCGATATCGAGAGAGAAATTCTGTGTTTCAGGCTGTGGCTCTGGCTGAAGACTCATTCACAACTATACTCATACTACTCATATTAGGTTTTGGAATTAGTGTAGGAACAATCATAAAAACTACTCCTGTTAAACACAGTAAACAAAAGCAGTTTATATCAATTATTGAAACAAAAATTTAAACATCCTCTGGTTCAAACTGTGCCACAGTTACCGCATTAAACGCAAAAGACAAAACTAAAGGAATCGGGCATTTCCACCAAAAAGTATAAATCACTGCTAAAATAGTGGTGGATATGGCAGCACAAGCCCAGTAAATTTCCTGATTGGTTAAGCCGTTTTCTTCTTTAATTACTCTTAACACATTCATGGGGATTGGTTCTGGCATCACTCCTCCTGGAGGAAACGCCCAGTAGTTACCACGTCTTTCGACAAATAAATCTGTCCAGCCATTTTCTAAGCACCATGCTTCAATCCATTGAATAGAGTAATGATTTATCATATAAATACCAATTTTGTATTATTGATGTATGCTGTCCGTCAATTTTAATAACTTCAAGATTCTAAGTCAGATATAGCAGCAGTCAGTGATAAAAATCTTTGACTGGATAATTTTTCCCATAAAATTCTTACCTTATTTAAGTACATACTCGCTATAATCGTTGCTGATGATATTCAATTTCATGTCAACATTTAAATGTTTATCAAGTATTTTTAGGCATCAGAAAACCTCGCCCTATGACTAACTACAATATCAGTTTTTTTCACTACTAGACTTTAAAAGATAAAAAACTTTACTTGTCATCAAATTTAATGAATTATTGTAAATAGTAAAATCCTTCCTGGGTAATAATGCCATCTTTTTCCAGAATCAGCAACAGTTAGAATTTAGAAAAAGGAGTAATCACCAAAAACGTTATTACAAAATATTAACGTTTATGTAAAACTGAAATAATTATCAATCACTAATTGGGAATCATCAACTATGTTTTGGCAAAAGAGCTTAGGATTGATTTTGGGAATTATGCTTTGGTGCATCCCACAAACAGCATTAGCAGACTGGACTCACCCTTTATCATATAGTAATGCAGAACTGTCAAGACAAGACTTTTCTGGACAAAGCTTACAAGCTGCGGAATTTTCTAACGCTAACTTGGAAATGGCTAACTTTACAGGTGCGGATTTGCGAGGAACAGTTTTCAGCGCTTCAGTTATGACCAAGGCAAATTTACATGGAGCAGATTTAACCAATGCGATGATGAATGAGGTAAAATTAACGGGTGCTGATTTAAGTAATGCCGTTTTAATTGAAGCTCTTTTACTCCGCACTGTCTTTACAGATGTTAATATCACAGGTGCAGATTTTACAGAAGCAATTTTAGATAAAGCGCAAATTAAAGAGCTATGTCAAAAAGCCAGCGGTGTAAATTCTCAGACTGGTGTAGAAACTCGTGAGTCGTTAGGATGTCAATAAAACTTGGTATAATTGGTGGTGGACAACTGGCTTGGATGATGAAAGATGCAGCAAACAAGCTGGGAGTAGAATTAATAGTCCAAACTCCTAGTGCAAATGATCCAGCCGTATCTATTGCCCAACATAGCATTTTTGCCGCAGTTGATGATGCCGCAGCCACAAAAACTTTAGCAACAAAGTGTGATATCGTTACCTTTGAAAACGAGTTTGTGGATCTTGCTGCCTTATCACTGCTAGAAAAACAGGGTGTTTGTTTTCGTCCGACCTTAGCAGCTTTAGCACCTCTGTTAGATAAATATGAACAACGGTGCTATTTACGGGATTTAGGTTTACCAGTTCCCCAGTTTTTGGCATTATCAGGGGAAAAAGCGGTAGAATCTCAGATTGAAAACTTGGGGTTTCCGGTGGTTGTCAAAGCGAGAAGACATGGATATGATGGTCAAGGAACTTTTATCATTCCCGATTTTGCAACTTTATCAAAAATAGTTAATCAAAGTCATACCCAGTTTTTAGTCGAAGAATTTGTGCCTTTTACCAAAGAACTGGCGATAATTGCCGCACGTTCTGTAAATGGGGAAATTGTCATCTATCCAGCGGTAGAAACTCGCCAAGAAGAACAGGTTTGTCGGTGGGTAATTGCCCCAGCTAAAATCACCAAAGAGCAAAATTTAGAGATTGAAGCGATCGCCCATAAACTATTAACTAGCCTCCAATATGTAGGAGTCTGTGGCATTGAACTATTTCTCACCGCCGAAGGTAAAATCCTAATTAATGAAATAGCACCACGCACCCATAACTCTGGACATTTTTCCCTGGATGCTTGTGAAACTTCCCAATTTGAACTACATCTGAGAGCCGTGTGTAGTTTACCATTAACCAACACTAGATTACATTGTGCTAGTGCTGTGATGGTTAATTTGCTAGGATATGAAAGCAGCCATTGTGACTACCAGAAACAACGTCAACAACTGGCATCTATTCCCCAAGCTACTGTCCACTGGTACGGCAAAACAGAAGCTCGTCCAGGACGCAAACTAGGACATATCACCGTTCTACTAGACCAAGATCCTCTCAATGAAACAAGAGACATTGTACACAAAATTGAATCTATCTGGTATCCTCCAGCAAAAATTTGCCAAAAATTTCCCTAAATAAATACACAAACTATTTTTCAAAGCTATAATGAGTTAGTTGCACTACGACGATTGGTGACTGCCATCAAGTTTTTTGATCTATGTCTTTAACAACAAGGGAGCTAAACAATTCTCGTGGCAGTATACCGGGCTTGTACCCGGAAACTTTAAATGAGAACCCTCAGTTCCCACCTGGTTTAACCAGGTCATAAACTTAGGTAAAACGGCGTTGTGGTGAACTAAAAATTTTAGCTCCCTGGTTGATAAAACTGGGGAGCTTTACGATATTTGCCTAACATTTGGAGGCAAAAAGCAAAATACAGAAAGAAAAAGATTTTCCCAATGACCAATGACCAATGACCAATGACCATTTCTTCAAGTCTATCATGACTAACTGAAGAAATAAGCTACACTCATTTTAGGGGCGAACTAATGCAGTTCGTCACAATACTTCTTGGAAGATATCCCTATCGCAGGAAGTGGGTTGAAGCCCACTTTTTTTATTGAATTCTCCCATGACTCATCCTTTAATACCACAAATTGTTGATTTGGCGACACCAGTAGCCGCAGAACTAGGATTGGAAGTTGTTAGTATAGTTTTTCATACGAACCAAAGCCCCCCAGTCTTGCGAGTAGATATCTTTAATCCTTTACAGGACATTGGCCTGGATGATTGTGAAAGGATGAGCCGTGCCTTAGAAGCTTCATTAGATGCGGGAGAGATCATTCCAGACGCTTATGTATTGGAAGTATCCAGTCCTGGTATTTCGCGGCAACTGGTAACAGACAGGGAGTTTATTTCCTTCAAAGGATTTCCTGTAGTTATTTCCACTTCCCCACCCTACGAACAACAGCAAGAGTGGATAGGTCTATTGGTGCGTCGGGATGAAACCACAGTTTACCTGAATCAAAAAGGTCGGGTAGTAAAAATTCCCCGTGACCTCATTACCAAAGTACAAATAGATGAGCGTAGCTAATCAATTTTAGATTTTAGACTTTGGATTAGGGACTGGTAACTGGTAATTGGTAAGGAGTAATTGGTAGTGAAAAAACAATTACTTCTCACTAGTTATCTAATTGTGCTGACTAGCTTACATAAAATTTTAGGAGACTGCGTATGTCAATGGTGACTTTATCTGGATTAAAAGAGCTAATTGAAAGTATTAGCAAAGAACGAAATTTGCCACGTTTGGCTGTACAAGCGGCTATTAGAGAAGCCTTAATTAAGGGTTACGAACGTTATCGTCGCGCCCAAAATTTAGAACGCAGACAATTTGATGAAGAGTATTTTAATAACTTTGAAGTGGAATTGGATATAGAGGGTGAAGGATTTCGGGTTCTTTCCACCAAAACTATTGTTGAAGCAGTTAGTAATACTGATCATCAAATTTCCTTAGAAGAGGTACAGCAAGTAGCCCCTGAAGCTCAATTGGGAGATTCTGTGGTATTGGATGTCACCCCAGATCAGGGGGAATTTGGGCGCATGGCTGCTATGCAAACTAAGCAAGTATTGGCGCAAAAGTTGCGAGATCAACAACGTCAAATGGTGCAGGAAGAGTTTCAAGACTTAGAAGGCACGGTTTTACAGGCTAGAGTATTGCGATTTGAACGACAGTCTGTGGTTTTGGCTGTGAGTAGTGGATTTGGACAATCAGAGGTAGACGCGGAGTTACCCAAGCGAGAACAGTTACCCAATGATAACTATCGTGCCAATGCAACTTTTAAGGTATATCTGAAAAAGGTTTCCCAAGGACAACAACGGGGTCCACAGTTGATGGTATCCCGTGCTGATGCAGGTTTGGTAGTTTATCTATTCGCCAATGAAGTCCCAGAAATTGAGGATGAGGTAGTGCGAATTGTGGCTGTAGCGAGAGAAGCTAATCCTCCTTCTCGTTATGTGGGACCCCGGACAAAAATTGCTGTTGATACCTTAGATCGGGATGTAGACCCGGTTGGTGCTTGTATTGGTGCGAGGGGATCACGAATCCAGGTGGTAGTTAATGAATTACGTGGTGAAAAAATAGATGTGATTCGCTGGTCTCCAGATCCAGCTACCTATATTGCTAATGCTTTAAGTCCAGCACGGGTAGATGAAGTTAGATTGATGGACCCAGAAAGTCGTCAAACCCATGTTTTGGTGGCGGAAGATCAATTGAGTTTGGCTATTGGTAAAGAAGGGCAAAATGTGCGGTTAGCAGCCCGTCTGACTGGTTGGAAAATTGATATTAAAGATCAGGCTAAATATGATCAGGAAGCTGAAGATATCAAATTTGCAGCGGTGAGAGCGCAAAATCAACAACAAAATCATGAGGATGATCGGTCTTACCGAGAAGATGAAATGGCAGAGGAATTAGAATTGGATGAGGATAGATTTGACAATAACGAGGAAGATTAATTCCCAGTGTTGTCGGCACTAAGGATGGGGAGCAGGGGAGCAGGGGGGCAGGGGGGCAGGGGAGCAGGGGAGAAAAATATTCTTTTGCAACTGACCACTGACAACTGACAACTAACTTAATCTGGCAAAAGACTGATGAAACCGAACTATCGGCGTTGTATTAGTTGTCGTCAAGTCAACTTAAAACAAGAGTTTTGGCGGATTGTCCGCGTCTTTCCATCTGGAAAGGTACAATTAGATCAGGGCATGGGGCGTTCTGCCTATATCTGTCCGCAAGAGAGTTGCCTGCAAGTAGCTCAGAAAAAAAATAGACTAGGGCGATCGCTGCATGGGACAGTGCCAGACACAGTGTATCAAGCATTGTGGCAACGTCTAAATCACAGCGATCGCCAAAATCAGATTTAATGGTAACAACTAAAATTGCGATAATCTCTAAAGATATTATGACAAAAGCCGAACTATTCGCGCTCTGACCATAACCTTTAGTATCGCTCAAGTTAGTGCCAAAATAGTAAATGGATGTAACTGTGCTTTCTCGATCTCCTTTTTTTGTGAGATCCAAGGCATTACTCCCAACAAGTTTTTTTTTGATTGTATTGTGGAAGACTCACAAATCAGCAAAACAAAAAAACCAAAAATGGCAACCTGGTAGCGTCAAATCGCAGTTCTGCATCAACCATCATTCTTGGTGGAGATGTCAGTATTAACCCGAAACATCTCTCTTTCCTAACTGGAGGCACCGGCAATATCACCAAGGGCAACCGAAAAAACAGTGATCAAAGGGTGGAGATGTCACAAACCAGGCAACCATCCATTAAAACTGTAAATTAGAGGGGAAAGAGTGGATGAACAACGGAAAAGTTAGAATCTATGACTTATCAAAGGAATTGAATTTGGACAATAAAGAGCTACTAGCAATTTGCGATCAGCTTGATATTGCGGTCAAAAGCCATAGTAGTACGATTTCCGAATCGGAGGCTGAACAAATTCGTAGCGCTGCCGAAAAAGTTGTTGCTGCGAACTTAGTCTCCAAAAAGGAACAGAGTACAAACGGCCATAAACCAAATTCATCCGCAAACCGTCCCAGCGCCAATCACAAACAGCAAATTCTAGAAATTCGCAAACCGAAAATATTGAGAAACACTACTACCAACTCACCAGAGACTTCAGTTGCTACTGACGCTACTGAGGCGGCTAATAGTCCTGCACCTCCACGGCCTTTCGCTACACCTGTCTCATCTATGAAGCCGACGGCACCAACTCGACCAGTTCCCCGGAATCAATCCGAGACTCCCCTCAAACCTAATCCTACCCAACCGGAACAGGCATCCAATCCTCAATCAGTGGTGGAAAAGGTAGGAGGGGAAAAACCAGAGAAGATATCTACTCCTAGACCTAAACCAGAGAAACCGCAAAAACCCCAATTGGTTTCTCCCCCGGCCAGAGTAGATGACACAAAATCGCCAGAAACACCGGTAGTCGGAACATCGGAAAAACCTCTGCTCAAACGCGATCGCACCCAGCGAGTCGAGGAAGACAGGCAACCAGTTAGAAGTAAGGTTAATAAACCCTCATCTGACCAAGGTTCACCATCTGCACCACCTAAACCTAGTCGGGCTAATGCAGCAGCACCGACCAGACCAGAACAACGCAGTGGCAGACCATCCGTTGGCGGTGATATCCAACGCCCTAGACCTGCACGCCCCGGTGAACCAGCAGCCATTCCTACGGCAACTCCACCCCGGCATAATGCTGGCGGCGCGAAAAAAGAATCATTGGATGAAACACCAATTGCGCCCGATCTGCTCGATTTAAAACGCCCTACACCCCCGCGTTTGAACAAAGGTGGGAAGAAATGGCAAGAAGAAGAAATCATTGATGAAATCAAAGAAAAGGCTAAGATTGGACCCAAGGGTAAACGGGTTAAACCAATCGTAGAAGATGATTTACTCGATGAAGATGATTTAGATGAAAACGGTCTAGAAATTTCCACAACCGTCCAAGCTAGTCTTTCCATTGCCCGTCCTCCCAAACCAAAAGGGACTCGTACTGGTGCGCCAACTGTAGCGGTTGTAGCTGCTCCTACTACCAGAGGCAAAAAATCTAGTTCTTCCCGCGACCACAATCGTCGTCAAGAAAATGTCGAGCAAAAACCAGATCGTCCAGCTACACTGGCTGTCACTGGTCCATTAACAGTCCAAGAGTTAGCTGATGCCTTAGTAATTGCCGATACAGAGATTGTCAAAATCCTGTTTATGAAAGGCATGGCCGTCAGTATCACCCAAAATCTGGATATTCCCACTATTACTCTAGTCGCCAAAGAACTAGAAGTAGAAGTCGAAATCGTCGAACGCGAGGCTGAAGCCCGGAAAGTCACGGAAATGATTGACGTGGCCGACTTGGATCACCTGATTCGTCGTCCTCCAGTTGTCACCATCATGGGTCACGTAGATCACGGTAAAACTACCCTGCTCGACTCAATTCGTAAAACCAAAGTTGCTTCTGGAGAAGCTGGCGGTATTACCCAGCATATCGGCGCATATCATGTTGATATCGTCCATGAAGGTAAACCACAGCAGATTGTTTTCCTCGATACTCCTGGTCACGAAGCCTTCACTGCCATGCGTGCCAGAGGAGCTAGGGTGACAGATATTGCCGTTTTAGTCGTAGCTGCTGATGACGGTGTTCGTCCCCAAACCATCGAAGCTATTAGCCACGCTAAAGCTGCTGATGTTCCCATTGTTGTTGCTATCAACAAGATTGATAAAGAAGGCGCACAACCAGAGCGGGTTAAACAGGAACTCACAAATTACGGTCTAACTGCCGAAGATTGGGGTGGTGAAACCATCATGGTTCCCGTTAGTGCCATTAAGGGCGAAAATCTCGATACCCTCCTAGAAATGATTATGTTGGTGTCGGAAGTAGCCGAACTATCCGCTAATCCAGATCGGGTCGCAAAAGGAACAGTCATTGAGGCTCATTTGGATAAAGCGAAAGGTGCAGTTGCTACCTTGCTGATTCAAAACGGTACTCTCCACGTGGGAGATATGCTGGTCGCTGGTTCAGCCTTCGGTAAAGTCCGAGCTATGGTCAATGATCGCGGTAAGCGTGTAGATGTCGCTAGTCCATCCTTTGCTGTGGAAGTATTGGGTTTAAGTGATGTCCCTGCTGCTGGTGATGATTTCGAGGTCTATGAAAACGAAAAAGAAGCTCGTTCTATAGCCAGCGATCGCGCCGATAAGCAACGTCAGTCTCGATTGTTACAAGGTCGTGTCACCCTCACCACCCTGTCAGCGCAAGCACAAGAAGGCGAGTTAAAAGAACTCAACCTCATCCTCAAAGGCGACGTACAAGGTTCTGTGGAAGCCATTATCGGCTCTCTGCGCCAAATTCCTCAAAACGAAGTCCAAATTCGGATGCTCTTGGCTACGGCTGGAGAAATCACCGAAACAGACATAGACTTAGCTGCTGCCAGTAACGCTGTGATCATTGGTTTCAACACCACCTATGCCAGTGGTGCTAGACAAGCTGCTGATGACGCAGGTATAGATGTTCGGGAATACAACATCATCTATAAACTCTTGGAAGACATCCAAGATGCTTTAGAAGGTCTCCTCGAACCAGAATTGGTGGAAGAACCTTTGGGACAAACAGAAGTCCGCGCTGTCTTCCCAGTTGGTCGTGGTGCTGTAGCCGGTTGTTATGTGCAATCAGGTAAACTCGTTCGCAACTGTAAAGTGCGCGTCCGTCGTCACAATAAGGTAGTTTATGAAGGTGTTCTCGATTCCCTCAAACGGATGAAAGAAGATGCCCGTGAAGTCAACGCAGGTTATGAATGTGGTATCGGCATTGATAAATTCCATGACTGGGTGGAAAATGACATCATTGAATCCTACCAATTGGTAACTAAACGTCGGACTTTAACTATGACTAAGTAGTGACGTGCATCCAGCGTTGAGTGCTGAGTTGATGAGTGTTGAATTGAGACTGTTTCGAGTTCAACACTCAAATAATGTAAACTCAGCACTCCGTTTAAAGGAGTCAGGAGTCAGGAGTCAGGAGTCAGGAGGAAGAAACGAAGAAAGAAGGAAGAAGGAAGAAAGAAGAAAGAAGAAAGAAGAAAGAAGAAGTAAAACCCTGTTCTCGTAAGAGTTTCATTATTTATTGATGTCTTAACACCCTGGGTTGGCTATAAATTTAAAAAAATTCTCTGTTTAATTAAGAACAAGTTGTTTTAGAAATTTATCGCAGAAAATTCTGCATTTAGTAATGAATGAGACAGAATTTTCCTGTATAAAACCATTATCTTAAAAACAGATTAAACAAAAATTTTCAATTTTAGGTTTGGGTGACTAGATTTACGTCTTTCTCTGGAATATGAAATAAATTATCAATCTGAAATCTAAAATCCCAAATTGTCTAACTCTGGAAGTGAACAACAAGGAATGAGGAATTATGGCTCAATTTCCAACTTCTAGCAACTACGCACATAGTACCGACAACAAAGGCTATGTCAATGGTGAGCGTATAAATCATCAACTGTCTGCTAATACTCAATTTTGGCATAACCTGAAATACGTGATTTCTGCTAGTTCCGGTTTTCAAAGATGGCAATTAGAATGTAATGCCCAATTACAAAGTTTACGTCTAGATCAGCAAGTCCAAATGTATTTAAGAGAGACTTTAGAAACTTTAGCTTATTAACCCTTTGACAAAACAAATATTTACCACCTGTTTGTAGCAAAAACTTTGAGGATAAGAAATCTTATCCTCAATTTTTATGTATAACAGGGAACAAGGATCATAATTAGGGCTTGCTGATAGCGTAGCGTGGCGTTTTCAAAATGAGAATTGCTGAGGGAACAGGGAACAGGGAACAGAAAAATAAATTGTGTAATTAATTCCGTCCCATTACTTATCTCCTTCTAATTCTGACTCCTGACTCCTGACTCCTCCCATACATTATTTTTTTCAGGATAATTTTAGCTGCATAAGTGCTAATCATCAGGTATAGTTTGTCATAAGTTTTGCAGATGAATATCTGTTACCTTACACTCTTGTGAAAGTACCATAATTAAAAGCACATAATTCAGTAAAAAAAATGAAAAATCAGGGTTTTCACATTTCTCGTTTATCTTTACAAACCAGCCTCACCGCTTTGTTCTTAGTTGCTGGTAGTTCTACTCTCATACCTAGTCAACTTAAAGCTGGTGCGTCCCCAACCTTAACAGCCCAAGTACCAGCTAGTGGGACTATCATTTACGTTAACTCTGCCACTGGACAAGATACTTCCGGCAATGGAACTACAGAAGCCCCCTATAAAACCATCACCTTTGCTCTTTCTAAAGCTCAATCAGGCACGATAGTTCAAGTTGCCCCTGGTAGCTATACTAAGGATAAGGGCGAAACATTCCCCCTAGTCCTCAACCCAGGAGTAACACTTCAAGGTAATGAATCCAACAAGGGTGAGGGAACATTAATTATCGGTGGTGGTTATTACACCAGTCGTACTTTTGCGAGACAGGATATTACACTGTTAGCCAACAATAACAGCACTATTACAGGTTTAACTTTTACCAACCCCAATTCACGGGGAACGGCTGTATGGGTAGAATCCACTAACCCTGTCATCAAAAATAGTACCTTTATTAACAGCATCAGAGAAGGGATTTTTGTGACAGGTACGGGAAATCCCCAAATTGAAAATAACATCTTTTTGCAAAATAAGGGCAATGGAATTTCCGTAGCTAAATCGTCTCAAGGTGTGATTCGTGGCAACTTATTTCAAGATACTGGTTTTGGTGTAGCGATTGGTGGTAGTTCCACACCGTTATTAGAAAGTAACAATATCACCCAAAATACAGACGGTCTTTTTATCTCGGAAACGGCAAAACCCATACTTCGTAAAAATGCCATTCGCAGTAATAAACGGGATGGTATTGTCGCTACTATTAATGCAGTTCCTGACTTAGGTACGAATGAAAATCCTGGTGGTAATCTTATCCGTGATAATGGTCGTTATGACCTGAACAATGCAACTAAAACTGGCAAAATTATCGCTATTGGTAACGATATCAACGAGAAGCGGATTTTTGGTGCTGTGGATTTTGTTGCGGCTACGGTGACTACACCTACTGATGGTAATACTGCGTTTAAAGATGTGCAAGCAGGTTACTGGGCAAAAGCTTACATTGAAGCTTTAGCTTCTCAAAATATTATCGCTGGTTTTCCAGATGGTAGTTTTAAACCTAATGAACCTGTAACTCGCGCTCAATTTGCTGCCATTATTAATAAGGCTTTCAAACCTTCATCAACACGCACAGCAATCACTTTTAAAGATGTAAGAAGCAATTATTGGGCTTATAGTGCTATTCAAACTGCTTCTAGTAGTCCGTTCCTGTCTGGTTATCCTGATTTAACTTTTAAACCGGAACAACAAATTCCTAGAGTGCAAGCAATAGTCGCTTTAGCTAATGGTTTGGGTTTAACTGCGACTACCCAAACTGTGATTAACTTCTATACTGATGCTAGTCAAATTCCTAGTTATGCAATTGGTCCAGTAGCAGCGGCAACTTCACGGCAATTAGTCATTAACTATCCTAATGTTAAAGAGCTTGCACCGCAGCGCCAAGCAACCAGAGCCGATATTGCAGCTTTTGTGTATCAAGCCCTGGTTAATGCTGGTCGTGTTCAACCCATTAATTCTCCCTATTTGGTAACTGGTAAGTAGTCAGGGGTAGAGGGCAGGGGAGCAGGGGAGCAGAGGGGCA
>NZ_VIKX01000301.1:18246-19449 GCF_009711935.1 Dolichospermum sp. UHCC 0259
GAGTAGGGGAGAATTATATTTTTAGTTTTTCCTTTTTCATTCTGAACTCCTGCCTATTGCTTCTTCTTTCTGTTTTCCCATTGCCACAGAAGTACCATTAGTCCTATTACTCCTAGTTGGATTGCGAAATTAGGCGCTGCTTGTTCAATATCGCGTCCTGCTAGGAGTTGAAAGAAGAAAACGAATGCACCAATAAAGCCAGAAGCACCGATACCAATATAGATAAATTGCCTTAAACCCCGATAGGGTGCGGCTGCTTCGGCTTTGAGGCGTTCGTATTGTTGGGGTTTGAGATTATTTGGAGAATTTTGTTCCATTATCAATAAATTATGCTATGATGTATAACTGTGTACGCCGATGTGGCTCAGGGGTAGAGCAACTGATTCGTAATCAGTAGGTCGTGAGTTCAAATCTCATCATCGGCTTTTGTACGTTCGCAAATTATATGCCGCATTTCGCAAATTAATGTCGCTCATCAACATTTTATTGATTAATATAGTTAATATAATTTCGCAAATTATGTAAACACAGACTAACCATATTGAACGCTTTAATAATACAATGCGGCAAAGAATTTCTCGTTTAGTTAGAAAGACTTTATCCTTCTCTAAAAAGTTAGATAATCATATTGGCGCTATCTGGTATTTTATTCATCATTATAATTCTTGTTGTAGTGCCTAATTTTATTATCACTACATATTTACCACTACCCGAAATCAAAGATCCAGAATTGATAAAAATTACATAAAATCACGTATTTAGGAAGCTTTGGCACTAACTGACGATAATGTCTATTTAAGTCTTCTCCGCGCTTTTTCAACAGCAATTCTCATTTTGAAAAAAATAAGATAAAATTATCTTAATTTAAGTAGAGAACCTGTATCAAATTATCATTTTTTGATAGATAATTATCATCCAATCCTGGAGATAGACAAGGTTGTAAAAATCTTTAAAAATCTAGACATAAAAAATTGATTTCAACTCATAAATCTAGCTGAAATTCTACGCAAATTCATATTTTTTTAATAAATAACTTTCTCCTCTTCTTTCAATGTATTGACATTTTTCAACCAGAATTTACTTTGTTAAATGGGATATATTCCCTAACAATAAATGAGAAAAAATCCGACCAATTTTTAAACCAAATAAATTTTAATAGGCTACGCATATCATTAAAAAAAGAAGTTCGAGTTACTAATAACT
>NZ_VIKX01000302.1 GCF_009711935.1 Dolichospermum sp. UHCC 0259
CTCCTATCCCTGTTACTTCCTAATTCCTTTTTAGTGGGGGAGTGTGAACAGTTACCTTTTTGTTGCTGTGCTGATAGTGCTTTCGATTTCCAAAGGTCTCGACTTGCACTTAAGTCTCTGATCTTGATTTCCATTCCTCTCATTTTTCTCTGTTTTTCTGCTGCTCTTTTTCTCCACTGTTCTCGACCTTTTTGAAATAGCCGGACTAATCGGCTTTCTGAACTTTTAAATCCTTCCATACCCTTATTACCTTTATTTTGCTTTTCTTTCTTCCCTAAAACCTTTTTATGAGCTTTCAGGTATCCTTTTTTCTATCATACTTTCTGCATGAAGGAAATCCCTGGTTTTCCTGTCAAAATTAACACACTAGTACCAGACCACAGGGTAACTTTATTGTGTTTGTGTTCTTTGATTTGTTTAAATGCGAGGTTAGTGGCTGCTAGTTTTTCGCTGACACCGCAGACTTTACCAGTGGTGATTTTGCCTTTACCCGTACCACTGATTTGCAGTAGTATTAAAACTACCAGCAGTCCAGCCATCATTGTCCAACCTTGGGGGTTGTTGTACTGTTGCAGGAATTTACTGAAGTCAATATTGGCTAGTGTTGGTTGGTAAGTTGGTAAGCTAATTAGTGCTGTTTGAGTGGTGAGATGGTGGTTTGGTAAGTTTTGCTGGTAAAGGTTCATGGCAGTTGTGTATGGGTTTACCAGCAATTTTAGTGATCAAGGTAAAGTTAGGGTATTGACCTTTTGGATATTTTTTACTAACTCCAATAAAAGCTCCACATCTCACCTAATTTTCTGCACGATAAACAGATATTTATACTTTACAAGATGGATATCTACAACACGCTCTGCATCCCGTAAAGAACGTAGACAAGAGAGAGTAGCTATCGCAAAGAACAACAAAAATACATAAAAACCAGAGCCTTCTACCATACCACAAAAATAATTATGGAAGAGATTGAATATAGATAATCTATTTTGCACAACTAATTTATGATTCAGTTATTAACAACGGGACATCATAAAATTTAAACTTTTGATCTACCGTAATTATAGTTAACCCTTCTACCAAAGCCTGAGCAATTAACATTCTATCAAAAGGATCTTTATGATACATTGGTAAGTCAGCAACCTTTATTCCATGTGCCAACGTCATCGCTAAAATCTCTAAATTACTAAAGCGTAAAGCCTCCTCTAAATTACTAGGAGCTATTAACTTTCCTAAAGACTGTTTAATAGAAATTTCCCAAGCACTAATAGCACTAACAAAAATTAAATTCTCACGATTAGTAATTACTTCTCGTACCTGATTTGACAACTTAGAATCATTTTCTAAAAACCATAACAGGATATGAGTATCTAGCAGAAAACTCATTGTTCTTCTCCATAAAAAGCAGCAATCACTTCTTCTGAAGTGTCATCAAAATCATCAGAAATCTTAACCTGTCCTTGCCAAAAACCTGCAACCCTTGGTTCTAAAGTACCTTCATTACTCATCACTATCGAACTATGATTTAAACCCGCTTTTTCAACTGTAGGTTCTGCTTGAGATAGAGGCAAAACTTTTGCCCAAGGAACTCCCTGACGAGTTAGGGTAATTTCCACATGATTTTGGATATCTGATAATAAATCAAGTAAATTATCTGATAAGTAAGCAATATCGAAAGTTTTTTCTGACATTGTTATTTCTGTCCTACTCACTATAAATATTATATAGCAATCTGGTTTAATAATCTCCTTTTGTAGCCGCTGGCTGAGAACGCAATTCTAAGAGGGTATTTGAAAAGTCATGCTGTAGCTTGCCTAGAGTAGCGTAGTGTTCCACTTTACTCCACATGACTAATGCTCCCGTAAAGGATACAAAATGACAATTATACCTGACAGGGGGACAAGAAGCAGAAAAAGCTTATGTAGTAGGAGATACAGAATGTG
>NZ_VIKX01000303.1 GCF_009711935.1 Dolichospermum sp. UHCC 0259
TACTGTAGAAGGAATTAATAATAAACTCAAATTAATCAAAAGACTTGGATATGGATTTCGTAACTTTAGTAATTTTAGATTACGTAGTTTATTAAACTGGCACTTTAGTATTAATTCTCCATAAAAGGGACGCAAGAGCCCCAATTACCAGCCTAAACTAGATAACTAGCAACTTGAGTAATTAGGAATTAATTGGGTAATCAAGCTATTTAATCCATATCCAATTTAATTAGTATTAACTTGTGTAGTATCAACATCTGTAGCACCATTGACGTTGTGAGCTACTGTAACCATTTTTTTGAGAATATCCTGGTTGGGAACTTTACCTTTTAGTACCACAGTGCCACCTGTTTGAGCAACCCATAATGTATCAATATCATCAAGGTCAGGATGTTGATCAAATGCTAACGCTACGCGCTTGGCTAAACCACTTTGGTCATATTCTCCATTTAATCCTATGCGTTCTGGCTCTATGGTTTGTGTGTTAACATCAGCGTTAGAAGTTGGATTAACTTGGGCGCTTTCGGATTTTTCTAAGCCAAACATTCTTTGTAACCAACCCATAAATACTTTGTTCCTGTCAATTTTCACTGCTGATGACAATATATGGCTTTGATTTAAAGGCTGCATCTATCTTTGAAAATAGATATTGTTGGGTTTCGTTCCACAATCCAACCTACGAGGAATTGCGATCGCTCTACTTTGATATGATTGGGGATTTATAGATAACTTTTCCATAGGAACGGAACGATCGCAATTATTAAGTATAAAATAAAAATTCAGACCGACAATGCAGCGTAGTCGAAACTCGCTTTGCAGTCATGAGTGCCGGTCTGCGTTCATGTCATGCTCCTTTAGTCGCCGATGAAACATACGCTGTCAGTTATTGTGGAAGATGAAGCGGGGGTTCTATCCCGCATTGCTAGTTTATTTGCGCGTCGGGGTTTTAATATTGAAAGCCTGGCTGTGGGACCTGCGGAACAGGATGGAGTATCCCGAATTACGATGGTTGTCCCTGGTGATGATCGCATTATTGAGCAACTGACTAAACAACTGTATAAGTTAGTTAATGTTCTCAAGGTGCAGGATATTACAGAAATTCCTTGTGTAGAAAGAGAATTGATGCTTTTGAAAGTAAATGCGACTAGCAGTAATCGTTCGGAGATTATTGAATTATCTCAGATTTTCCGAGCGCGAATTGTAGATGTGGCTGAAGATTCTTTGACTTTGGAAGTTGTGGGTGATCCTGGTAAAATGGTAGCGATCGTGCAAGTGCTACAAAAATTTGGATTGAGAGAAATCGCTCGCACAGGTAAAATTTCTCTGACTCGTGAATCGGGTGTGAATACTGAATTACTGAAGTCGTTACAAACAAAAGTCTAGTACCGCAAAACGGAATTAAAAATTAATTATTAAAAATTCACAAAGCAAATTCAACAGGCTGTTTATGGATTTTTAATAGTTGGCTCAAAAGTTAATAATCGGAGTTTTTGCTCCAATCAAGCAGCAGATATGGTGTAACCACTATACTTGCTGCTATTATTTTTATTTAATAGGGAATTTGTGTCAAACTGGCATGACTTAAGCAGTGGAAATTTGATAAAAACTCTATAAGTTCAAGATAAAAATAATAACCCATACATTAATGTTTATGTTTGGTTGATATTTATCAACGCTATGGCATTCTCATTTAATTGGTGAAGATTTATTTTTGTAAATCACCACGTAATTAATTATTTAAGATGGTGATTTGAATATGTCATCTCTTTGAGATTATCAATTAAAATCTCAGGTGTTTATCTAGTGAAAAGATTTCATATATTTTCCTGGAGATATTGATGTGAATATCCTATTTTTTGTTTCTCACGTTACTATTCAGAAAACAATTAAAAATTTATCCCATCAATTAAGTAAGGTTAGAAATAGACATTGGTTTATTTTTGATATTACTATTTTTGCAATGACACCATTGTTAGCATTGTCTTTGCGGTTAGATGGTGATCTAAATTTGCAAGAATATATTTCACAGTTAGAAGTTGCTACAATTTTGTTTTTAGTAGTTAAACTAATTGTTTTTTGGGGATGTGGTTTTTATAAACGCTATTGGCGATATGCAAGTATTGAGGAAGTAATATATATAGTCATGTTGATGATGGGTGTGATAGTCATCCAAACAACGCTATTTAATATATTGGATAAAACATTCAATATGCTATTAAGTAATCTTCCGCAATCACTACCAATTTTGGAGGGAATACTGTCTGGTATTTGTGTGATTGCGCTACGGTTTAGTGTGCGGGTTGTGGAAAGGGTCAATCATAGACAGAAAATATCTAAGCATAGGGAGAGAGTGCTGATTATTGGTGCGGGTAGTGCGGGGGTTTCTCTGGTGGAAGATATGCAAAGAAATCCCCAGATTGGGGTTTATCCTGTAGGCTTTATTGATGACGATATCAAAAAACAGCATATACATTTACGGGGGATTCCGGTATTAGGCGATCGCTACAAAATTTCCGAGGTAATTAAAACACTGAAAATCCAAAAAGTTATCATCGCTATGCCTACAGTTTCTGGACAAATTATTCGAGAAATTGTTGATATTTGTCAAGCCAATGGAGTCCAACCTAGCACCTTACCAGGAATACATGAAATCCTCAATGGTCGTGTCCGAGTGGATAGTATTAGAGATATCAAAATTGAAGACTTACTCAGACGCGAACCTATTCATATAGACATTAAAAGAGTGTCTAAATTTATTAAACATAAAACAGTTTTCGTTACAGGTTCAGGAGGATCAATTGGGAGTGAACTATGTCGGCAGATTTTACGTTGTCACCCAGCCAAAATCATTCTGATTGGACATGGAGAAAATTCTGTTTTTAATATCCAACAAGAACTAGAACAGCTTATCCAAATTATCAATAACGGTCAATTAGCTATCAATATTCCGCTGCCGCAGATTTATACATTTATTGCCGATATTCGGGTGCTGTCGAGGTTAGAACACGCTTTTGAGAGATTTAAACCGGATGTAATTTTCCATGCTGCTGCTCATAAGCACGTTCCACTCATGGAATTAAATCCCGCTGAAGCAATTACTAATAATGTGATTGGAACAAGAAATTTATTACAAGTAGCACTGCAATATAATGTGGAACATTTTGTGATGATTTCCACAGACAAAGCAGTTAATCCTACTAATGTTATGGGTGCGAGTAAAAGAGTAGCTGAAATGCTAGTTTTACAAGCAGCAAAACAAAGTGGTAAATCCTATGTAGCTGTGCGGTTTGGGAATGTTTTAGGAAGTCGAGGTAGTGTAGTTCCCACTTTCCAAAAACAAATTTTAGCAGGGGGACCAATTACAGTTACTCATCCCGATATTTGCCGTTACTTCATGACTATACCCGAAGCTGTACAACTGGTGTTACAAGCATCTGTTCTGGGTCGTAGTGGTGAAGTTTTAATGCTAAATATGGGTGAACCCGTGAAAATTGTGGACTTAGCAAAAGAACTGATTCATCTTTCAGGATATGAGCTTAACAAAGATATTGATATAGTATTTACGGGTTTAAGACCGGGAGAAAAGCTGTTTGAAGAATTGTTTATTGAGGGAGAAGAGTATGAAAAGACGGAGCATGAAAAACTGTTAGTTGTGAAAAATGCCAGTCAAATTATTCCTAGTTATTTGGATATTACTGTAGAAACATTACTGGGAGCAGCTGCTAAAAATGATGCCCGTTCTATTATGTTGTTACTGTCACAATTGGTAGCCGGTTACAAGCCTAAATATTTAGAACAAAATGGCTCAGGAGATATTGAAAGAAATAGTGTTTTCATCCCAATTGCCAATAGCAATATTTTGGCAAACACTGAGCCACAAGGAGTGTAATTAACAATAAATAATTCAGATATAAACACCACAAAATTCAAGGATATAGTCAAAGACCAGAAAGAATTATACCTATCCAGGACAATTGAAGATGAAGCAACGTTCCCAAAAATTTATTGTGACCTTATTGTTAGCTACTGTGATGATTTTGTGGTATTACCCAAAGAATTTAGAAGGATATGCTCTAGACCTAACTCATATCAAACTTGCAGGCAGCAAAGAAGAAGTTTACTATATCGCCGGGGATAAGTTTCTCATAGCTGGCTTTGACATCCTGGATAGATACTGGAGTCAGATTGCTAAAACAGGTAAGCATCTTCTGCGAGGTCACTTAGACAATTACTTACCGATCGCACTTAAGTCACTAGATTATCAGCCGGCTGAAGCAATGATGGGTTCATTTGCTGAGTCTTTCTTTTCTACTCGCAATCCTCATACAGGGCTAATTCCCTTCTCCTATGACTCGCCAGATCCCTTCTCGAACATGAGTACAGGGAACAAGCAACCTGTGGCTTTGATAAGCAAAGGAGTCGAAATTTGCCAGTGGTTTCCTGACGACTTGAATCTACTCAAAAAGTGTGTAGCATTAGCTGAAGCAACCATCAAGCACTTTGACGAAAATAACAGTGGAATGTGGGGCTGGGTAGAGGTGAAAGATGGTCAGCCCAAGAGTAAAGTGACGCTGACACAGGATTACGGTGCGGTAGCTAATGGGTTAGCGTATTTGTCCCAAAAAACTGGCAATCCTAAGTTTATAAAATGGGCGAATCAGAAGTTAGAGTTTGTCTGGCAGAACCGGATGAACCAGCATCTAGCTTTACTCGAAGAACAATTCACTCCTACTCAAGCCCTCTTCCGTTCAGAGGAAAGGTCTAGCGATACAGACACCCTATACTACGTGCGGCAACTGTTCGATCTCCACCAACTGACGGGTGAAAAGAAATATCTAGATAGGGCAATGGCAGTAACGAATCTATGGTACGACAAGGCCTGGGTCGAGCAGTGGGGTCACTTTGTCCGCAAGCTAAATCCCAATGGAAAGCCCGCTGTCAATCAGCTTTATGGTGACGGTAAATATAACACTCTCTATATCCTGGTTAAAGCCTATCGTGCCACCAAAGACGCTAAGTACATTCAGCGATTCAAGCAAGCGTGGGATAATTTGCTGAATATGGGAAAGGATGGATTTGTACCGGAATATATTGAACAAGGCAAGATGGTCAATAAGTATGGCTTAGATCAACAGCAGACGATCTTTCTCGACATCCTTGTGGAAGCCTATGAAGCCAGTGGGGATAAAGAAATCCTCAAGGCAGCAGAAAACCTGGGGAATCGGATATTGCAACGGGGCAAAAACGTTATGCGGATGGAAGGAGGTCAAGCAGGACAAGCATTTTTGCGTCTGGCATTAGCACGGCAAAAAATCAGTCGGTTGCAGGTGTCAGTAGGTAAAGCTGGTACGCCAATGAAGGTGACACAGAACGGAAACAGGGTTCTAGAGGTGATTGTTCCCGCCGAGGTGGCAGTAGTTTATCTACCAAACGGTGTGTATAACTTGGAAGTTGGCAAGCATGGATTCAGTCGTAAAAAGAATATTCGGTTGGGTGGTAAAAACAATGAGAAATTTTCGATGGTTTCCTGTGATTTATTTAGTTCTGATTAATTTAGCACCTGCCTAAAACTATTTTCTATTTAGCCCTAAATCCAAATTACAGAAGTTTGCCAAAAATAGAAATCCCTGTTTCTTTATCAAAATTTGCCAAATCAATTACACAACTTTTTAGGAATTGCATTAAATATTCGGAGATTAATAGATATGAATCTTGCCAAAAAATTTATCAAACAATTTGTCAAAAAGCAAGAAAATTGGTCAATTGGAATTTATGTAGGCACATCTCTTGTAGATTTTGTTGCTCCTGAAAATATAAAAAACCCAGTTTTGACTGCTAAAGATGTAAAAGATGTTCCAGCCGAATTTGTCGCAGACCCGTTTATGATCAATGAAAACGGGATTTGGTATATGTTTTTTGAAGTCATGAATGCTGCTGATCAGAAGGGTGATATCGCCTTAGCAACTAGCACTGATGGTTTTCAGTGGGTTTATCAACAAATTGTAATTGATGAATATTTTCACTTATCTTATCCATACGTTTTTAAATGGAATAATGAGTATTATCTGATTCCAGAAAGCAATGAAGTCAACTCTATTCGCCTCTATAAAGCAGTGGATTTTCCTACGAAATGGACTTTTGTTAAAGATTTAATGTCTGGTGATAAATATTCTGATGCTTCTGTTTTTTACTTTCAGGATTATTGGTGGCTTTTGACTTCAGTAAAAAGTAGCGATATTTTATATTTGTACTATGCAAATGATCTTCTAGAAACTTGGATTGAACATCCTAAAAGTCCCGTTATTAAGGGCAATAAAAATATTGCTAGACCAGGAGGTAGAGTCATAGTATCGGATGGCAAAATCGTTAGATATACTCAAGATGATGAACATTTATATGGTAATCAGGTGCGAGCATTTGAAATAACCAATCTGACAACTAAAAATTATGAAGAGAAACAAATCAGCAAAGATTCAATTATTAAAGGCAGCGGCAGGGGCTGGAATAAAATAGGAATGCATAATATAGATCCTCATAAAATTGATGAAAATACATGGATAGCTTGTGTAGATGGTTATCAAATATCTTGGAACTTTCGTAGTCGCAAGCATAATTTTTTGTAAATCACATAATTTATAAAAATCTATCAAAAATAAATAAAGCAGATAATGAAAATAAAAAAAATATTAGCGGGGAATTACTTCCTCAAATTCAGAGAAGTCATCAAAGATTTTCATCCCGAAAATCGTCAAATCATCGGCAATACAGGCTGGCTGTTCTTGGGAAAAGTTTTCAGATTATTTATAAGTCTTTTCATGGGAACATTAGTAGCACGTTATCTAGGTCCAGACAAGTTTGGTACACTTCAATATGCTTTGGCTTTTTCTAATTTCTTTTTGCCATTATCCACTTCACAAATGAGCAAAATTATAACTAGAGATTTGGTACAAAAACCAGTATCCAAGAATAATATATTAGGCACAGCTTTTACTGTTCAAATCATTGGTGGAATCCTGGCAGCCACGTTATCAATAATTTTTATTAAAGTAATATATCCCCAGTCTTTTTATATTCATTTGCTAGTGGCAATTCTATCTATTAAATTTATATTTAATTCTTTCCAACCGATTGAGAATTGGTTTGAGGCTCAAGTTAAATCTAAGTTTCAAGTTTTAGCTAGTAATTTAGCTTTTGTGATTATAACGACTATAAAAATCATACTTATTATAGTTAAAGCACCCCTATTTTTATTTGCTAGTATTATTAGTTTGGAAGCAATTATTTATGCACTAGGATTAATATTTTACTATCAACAAGATCATCAAAATATTAGAAATTGGAGAACTAACTTTCAATCCATCAAAGATTTACTCCGAGATTCATATCCTCTATTTCTGTCAGCTACAGCTATTTTCATTTATTCCTCAATTGATCAGGTGATGTTAGGAAACATGGTAGGTCATAGTTCAGTTGGGATTTATTCCAGCGCAGTGATTATCTGTGAAGCTTGGTCTTTTTTACCGTTTATCATTAGTTCTTCATTATATCCAAGTATGATTAAGGCTCAAAATCTGAGCCAATCTACATACAGAAAAAAACTCCAGAAAATTTACGATTTAACTAGCCTTATTTCCTATGCTCTTATAATTTTAATACTTCCCTTCGCTGGCTTTTTGATAACACTACTATATGGAGATAATTATCAATTAGCTACTCCTATTTTTTCTATTTATATATTTACTTCTCTATTCACATTTCAAGGAGAAGTGATGAGCAACTGGATAGTTGCAGAGGGACTACAAAAGTTCAATTTTTATGCAAAATTAATAGGATTATGTGCAAACATTATGCTCAATCTTCTACTAATCCCGCTTTACCAAGGTAAAGGAGCAGCAATTGCAACTCTGATATCTGCGTCGCTTGCAAATTATTTGTGCTTTCTTTTTTGGAAACAAACTAGAGAAAACGCGATACTGACCACTAAGGCTTTATTCCTACCGCTGAGATTGCTAACTTTACTCAAGCGTAACTAAAGAACTTATAAACAAGAGAAATTAGGAGGCATGATGAAAATGAAGATATTGCTGGTTTCTGGTGTATATCCCCCTAAAATAGGTGGTCCATCAGCGCAAACGCAACAAATTGCCCGTAGCTTGATAGTCCAAGGTATTGATGTACATATTATTACTTATGGTAATCCTAGTGCGAGCGGAATAATTGAGGGAATACCGATAACCTTTATTGATGAAAGCCCCCGTCGGGGTTGGCTGGACAAAATAGTGCGTAATGCCCGAATTTATGATGAAATACATCGTATTATTAGGGATTTCCAACCTACTATTGTACAGATGCAAACTATGAGTCCAAATCTGGCAATAATGACGGGTATTTTTGCCCGTTGCTATCGCATTCCAGCACTTATTAAGTATAGTTCAGACTTAGCTTGGGATATAATCAATAAAAATGAAATTATTCATATTTCTGCTAATAATCTACGTCAGCAGCTATATATTTTTGGACTGGAGTTGCTCGAAAGGGTTTTATTCTCAGTTTATGATTGTATTTGGGCAACTACACCAGTTTATAAAGATCGCCTGATGCAGCAGTTTTTCATCCCTGAAAATAAGATATTACTTCTGCCAAATTTTATTGATTTGCAACGTTTTCAAGCTATTGCTTCAAGTCGTAGATATTCAGATTGTCAACAAGAAGTAATCGAATCTGCCTCTCACCTCAAGCCGATTGTTTTACTTACAGTTACTCGTTTACTTCCTATTAAAGGAATTGAAATTTGCCTGGAAGCAGTTTCTCATCTGCTCGATCTTCCGGTCAGTCTTCGCATTGTCGGGAGCGGTTCACCAGCTTATGAATTGTCTTTACAAGATATGGCAAGAAATTGTGGTGTTAGTGACCGAGTTGAGTTTGTTGGTGCAGTATCACCTACTCATATTGCCGGGGAATACGAAAGTGCAGATATATTTATCTTAGCCAGTTATCGAGAAGCTTTTGGTATTGTCCTAGTAGAAGCAATGGCTGCTGGTCTTCCCATCATTGCTTCTAATGTGGGTGGAATCCCAACTGTTGTGGAAAATGAAGTTTCTGCTAAACTCGTACCTGCTGGAGATGCACTCAGTCTGGCAACGGCCATACGTTTTCTGGTTGTCAATGGGGAAGAACGCCATGCTATGGCAATTGCCGCGAGAACACGAGCAAAGGCATTTGATTGGGATATGGGTGTAGATAAACTCATTGAAACTTACAAACAGCTTTGTCTTGATCAGAAAATCAATGAGTTATAAAAATGAATAATTCTACACTAACAAACTTAAAAATTGACAGTCATAGATACAATAATGAATCACCATTTGTGGCTATGCACTGGCTTCACCGCATTTTATTAATTGCCACCGTTGTTATTTATTTACTCTTTGTAGTTGTTCAAGTATATTTTAATCCCAAGTCTACACTTGCCTTACAATGGGTCAATTTAGGGTTGGTAGTAAATTTTTTACTCCTACTCATACCTGTTATTTTTTATCAGCCTTCCTATGGATGGTTTCATCCTTTAATATTCAATATTTTTCTAACTCTAATCAATGAAATACGTAAGACTCCTATTTATATAAATGGACTTGAATCACATATAGCTTTACCTGGCTGGAATAGCGAAAGTTTAACTTTCTTATTAGCTGATAATGTAGCTTTGAGTATAGTTGGTTTAGTTAGTTACTATTTTGGTTTCTTCTTCTCTCCTAGATTTGGTAATTTACAATTAACCTTTTTACAGCCTCGTCATCTAAAACTGAAGGTTTTGTGCGTAGTAATTTTTTCTGTGATAGCCTGTGCAGTTTATATGCAAATCCAAGGTGGAATCGCTGCACACATTCTTTCTTGGGGAGAAGGACGACGGGTAACACTAGCGGGTCAATTCTACTGGCAATTTTTGATTCAATTTGGTGCTATTGCCTGCTTGATATGGTTAGCAAAAGATCCTCAAGCTCATCGGCAAGGACCATTCTGGATGTGTTCAGTAAGTTCACTTATTATTAACTTTTTAAGTGGAGGTTCTCGTTCAAGTGTGATTTATTTCATTATTTGTGGGCTGCTGGTATCTATGATGCGCGATCGCAAAATTGCCTTCACTCAAATCATCACTGTTGTTTTGATCGGATTGTTTCTATTAGGTATATTAGGAGATTTTAGAAATAGTACCTGGAGTGGAGAAATCAACTGGAATACATTAAATCAACCTTCGCCAACTGAATCTATTTTTGGCTTGGCAACAGATGAATTAGGGTCACGAAGTGGAGAGGGCAGTGGTGCAATTCCCATTTTGGCTTTAGTACCTAATCAGGTTGATTTTCTCTATGGTAGCTCTTATTTAGCTGCCCTAACAATCCTAATTCCCAGGGGACTATGGCCAGGAAAACCTGGACTTGTGGATGGTGTTGTAGGAAAAACATTTTTTGATTTAGATGCAGGGATTCCCCTTGAACCTAGTCTGGAAGCCTATTGGAATTTTGGTCTTCCTGGTGTGGTTATAGTTTTCTTGATATTCGGTCTTTTCCATAAATGGCTAGTTTGGACTTTTCGCAATTATGTCACAGAACCATCAACGTTAGTTCCTTATGTACTCATTCTCTATCTGCTCGAACCATCGGGACCAGCAATAATAAATTCGATGATTTCCATCACCTCATCTGTAATACTTCTCCGTGCATTTGGAGTGTTGTCATTTCCATCAAAAAGTAGATAAAAAGATGAACCAACCACAAAATAAATTTGATCCTCGAATACATATACTATTCTTTGTTCCCACCCTTGGTGGTGGTGGTGCAGAGATGCACTTATTGCGAATCATCAATCACCTTGATCCTCAAAAGTTTCGTTTTTCTCTAGCTTTATCCCGGTCTGGTGGTTCTTATGAATCGGACTTACCTAAGTATGTCAAATTGCATTTTTTAAATACAGGAAAAACTAATTCCAGCGTCATCCGCAACATTCGCTCAATAGCTCCACTTCGCCAACTTATCCAAGCTGAAAAGCCGAATATTCTCTGCTCAATTATGGATCACGCCAATGTCGTCGCCCTTTTAGCTGCTAGTGATCTGCCGACTCGTCCAAAAGTTATTCTCTGTGTTCAAAATCCTCCCACTGTTGAGCATCAACCCTATTGGCATATCACTAACTTGCTGACGTTATCACTAATTCCCAGACTTTATCCACAAGCTGATCAGGTAGTTGCGCTTTCTCAGGGTGTAGCAGAGGATTTAATGACGCTGTGTCCAACAATTGGCAATCAATTAGATGTAATTTATAACGCTGGTTGGGATAGTAGGGTCTTGAGTGGTGCAGCAGAGTCTATCCATCAGGAGGAGTTACCAGCAAATGTGCCGCTAATTGTCGCCTGTGGACGACTGACTGATCAAAAAGGTTTTCCCTATTTGATTGATGCTTTAGCACAGGTGCGGCAAGTCATCCCAGCACATTTATGGATTATTGGGGAAGGGAAACAGCGCGGGATGCTAGAAAAACAAATTCAGCAACTAGGATTAAATGATTGTGTCCGGTTACTCGGCTTTCAAAGTAACCCATACAAATATATGGCAGCGGCAGATATTTTTGTGCTGTCATCTCTTTATGAAGGTTTTGGAAATGTGATTGTAGAAGCTATGGCCTGTGGCACTCCCGTGATTGCGACAGATTGCCCCTATGGTCCAGGGGAAATTATTGAAAATGGTGTCAATGGTATTCTTGTACCTCCGGCCAATGTGGAAGCTATATCCGAAGCTGTTATTAGATTGCTAACAACAGATTCAGAATTAAAGCTGAAATTGTCTGAAAACGGAAAAAGCCGCTCTCAACAGTTTCATGCTCAAGTGATTGCGTCTACTTACGAGAAAATGTTTTTACGTAATTCTTGTATTACAGCAAATTGTCATCAAACCTGGAATAAGAACCCCACCCCCAGCAAGCGATGAGGGGGCTAGTAGGGGGAGTAGGGGGAGTAGGGGAGGGAAAACAGAAGTTTTTTCCTATCATTACCCGTCAAAATAAATTTGACGAACTACTAGATATATGAAGAATTTTCGGGTTGAAAAAGAGAACTAGGTGCAAAAAACCTATCACTTTCTGAAATTTGAGACTATTCTGATCTCCTTCTAATTCTTCCTCCTGACTCCTGACTCCTGACTCCTGACTCCTAGCCCTCACAGACAACTTTTATGGCTAACGCCACGCTTCGCTATCAGCAAACCTTACTTACCATATATCCTTATGAAAGTTGTCGTTGCACTTGAACATCGTTTTGATCGGACACCAGATGGGATTGTCTGGACACATACTCAGTTTCCATATTCATTTTGGCAGAGGTATCTAGAGGTTTTTGATCATGTGCGGGTGGTTGCCCGTGTTCAGGATGTCCCGTCAGTGCCGTCTGATTGGAAAGAGGCTAATGGCGATTGCGTTTCTTTTGCGGCTATTCCCTATTACATTGGACCGATGCAGTATTTATGGCGATCGCTTCAGGTAAAACGTGCCGCCCAACAAGCTGTAAATACAGAAGATGCGGTAATTTTGAGGGTAAGTTCAAACATTGCTTCCTGTATTGAACCTAAACTACGAGCTACGAATCATCCCTATGGTCTAGAAGTGGTTGGTGATCCCTATGATGTCTTTGCGCCCGGTTCGATTAAACACCCTTTGCGTCCGTTTTTTCGCTGGCGATCTCCTCAGATATTGCGGCGGCAATGTGCTAGAGCTTGTGGTGCAGCCTATGTCACCGAGTTTGCTCTCCAAAAGCGGTATCCACCAGGAAAAGATGCTTTTTCAACACATTACTCAAGTATAGATTTATCCCATGAGGCTTTTGTATCTGTTCCTCGCTCACCTAAACAGCAAAATCAGATTTTCACCATTATCTTTATCGGCACATTAGCACAACTTTATAAAGCACCAGATGTATTAATTGATGCTGTCGCTAATTGTATCCGGGAGGGACTGAAACTTAAACTAGTTCTTGTTGGTGATGGTCAGCATCGAGAAGAATTAGAAATGCGAGCAGTGAAATTAAATGTAGGAGATTATGTAGATTTTCGGGGTCAGTTATCCGCAGGAAAAGCTGTGCGGGCTGAATTGGATCAGGCCGATCTGTTTATCCTCGCATCTCATCAAGAAGGTTTACCCAGAGCAATGATCGAGGCAATGGCACGGGCATTACCATGTATTGGTTCGACAGTAGCGGGCATTCCTGAACTACTAGCACCAGAGGATATAGTGCCACCTGGTGATGTTGCTGCTTTGTCCAGCAAAATTCGGGAAGTTGTGACTAACCCAGAACGCATGGCTCGAATGTCAGCCCGTAACCTAGAGAAAGCCAAAGAATACACAAATGAAATACTTAGGGAAAGGCAAATTGCCTTCTACAATTATGTACGAAAAAGTACGCAAGATTGGCTGGATGCACAAAAAGAAGTAAAAAGCCTAAACTAAAACAATATTTATGTGTGGAATCACTGGTTTTTGGGATATATCTCGACAAATTAGCACAGATTATCTACCAATAATTGTGCAGCAAATGTCAAAATCATTAATTCATCGTGGTCCAGATGATGGTGGCAGTTGGGTTGATGGAGATGTCGGCATTGCGCTAGGACATCGGCGACTATCTATAGTAGACCTTTCACCGCAAGGACATCAACCGATGATATCTGGCGATGGTCGGTATGTAATTGTTTTCAATGGTGAAGTTTATAATTTTCCCGAATTAAGAAAGCAGTTACAAAGTCTTGGATATAGCTTTTGCGGTCATTCTGACACAGAGGTAATGTTATCAGCCATCTGTGAATGGGGAGTTTTAGAAGCAACCAAGCGTTTTAATGGGATGTTTGCTTTTGCTGTATGGGATCGTCAAGAACGGGTTTTACATTTGGGACGCGATCGCATCGGCGAAAAGCCACTATATTATGGTTGGTGCGGTCATACTTTTATATTTGCCTCAGAATTAAAAGCTTTTAAAGTCCATCCTGATTTTCAACCCGAAATCAACCGTGATGCCTTGGCTTTATTCCTCCGGTTTTCTTATATTCCTGCACCTTATTCCATCTATCAAGGCATCTATAAATTACCACCCGCAACTCTTCTAAGTTGGAATGGGACGGCAATTCATCCCCAACCAGTACCCTATTGGTCTGCCAAAATTGCCGCAGAATCAGGTGTTGCTTATCCCTTCACAGGGTCAGAAAATGAAGCTATAGTACATTTAGAGGCGCTACTAAAGGATGCCGTAAAAATGCGAATGCTGGCAGATGTGCCTTTAGGTGCTTTTTTATCAGGTGGGATAGACTCTTCGACAATTGTAGCTTTAATGCAGGCTCAAAGTCAGCAACCTGTGAAAACTTTCAGCATCGGTTTTCACGAACAAGACTATAACGAAGCTGAATATGCTAAGTCTGTGGCACAGCACTTGGGTACAGACCATAGGGAACTTTATGTCACCTCAGATGAAGCTATGGCAGTAATTCCCAAACTACCAAGTTTATATGACGAGCCATTTTCCGATCCTTCCCAAATCCCCACATTTTTAGTATCTCAACTTGCTAAAAATCATGTCACCGTCAGTCTTTCTGGTGATGGGGGTGATGAATTATTTGCTGGATATAAGCGCTATTTTTTGGCACGTAGTATCTGGCAGAAGATGGGCTGGATACCGCAAACAGTTCGTCATTCTACAGCCAAAGCTTTAACCAGTGTTTCTGCCCAGACTTGGAATCGAGGTTTTGAGCCTGTAAATACCATATTGCCAGCCAAATTGAATTTTGGCGATAAATTACATAAGTTGGCAAGCATTTTAGCAGTTTCCCACCCCGATATTATGTATGCGGATTTGGTATCCTATTTGCAAGAACCAGAGAAAGTTGTGATTGATAGTTCCCAACTCAGCACAGTTTTTAGTGATGGTAATTTCTGGGCAAGTTTACCAAATTTCACAGAACGCATGATGTACTTGGATTTAATTAGCTACTTGCCAGGTGATATCTTAGTGAAAGTAGATCGTGCCACTATGGGTGTGAGTCTTGAAGGTCGCATACCTTTTTTAGATCATCGGGTTGTGGAATTTGCTTGGCAAATCCCCCTATCAATGAAAATACGTGGTAATCAAGGTAAATGGTTGTTACGACAGGTTTTATATAAGTACGTACCCAAGGAATTAATTGAGCGTCCAAAAATGGGTTTTGGTATTCCGATTGGTACATGGTTACGTGGACCTTTACGAGCATGGGCAGAAGATTTACTGGATGAGTCTCGATTGCGAAGAGAAGGGTGTTTTCATCCTCAACCAATTCGGCAAAAGTGGGATGAACACCAAAATGGCGATCGCAATTGGCAACATCATCTTTGGCTTATACTCATGTTCCAAGCTTGGTTAGCTGAAAACTCAGCCGGAAATTAGGAATAAATAACCAATATTTACACCTATTAAACAAGCAAAAACTTTTCAAATTCCATCAAGGAAATAGAAACATGAATCAGATCGCAGTCATTGGTCTTGGCTACGTTGGTTTACCTGTGGCTTTAGCAATGTCCAAAAAATTTCCCAATACAGTTGGGTTTGATATTAATCAGGAAAAAATTACCGCCTTAAATCAAGGCAGAGATTTCACAGGTGAAGTTGCCAGTGAAGAACTCAAAAATACATCTTTAAAAATTACTTGTGAGCTAATTGATTTAGCTGATTGTAACTTCTTCATTGTCGCCGTCCCCACGCCAATTGATAATAACCGAGTTCCTGATTTGACTCCATTAATTAAAGCCTCAGAAACCATTGGTAAAGTCCTCAAAAAAGGTGATATTATCGTTTATGAATCCACCGTTTATCCAGGAGTTACAGAAGAAGTTTGTGGTGCTGTTCTAGCGCGGGTATCTGATTTACAGCAGGGCGTTGATTTCAAATTAGGCTATTCACCCGAACGAATTAACCCAGGCGATAAAACTCATACCTTAGAAAAAATTGTTAAAGTTGTTGCAGGTGAAGACCCGGAAACATTGACACAAATTGCTAATGTATACGGTGCTGTTGTTGATGCTGGTGTTTACCGCGCTCAATCAATTAAAGTCGCTGAAGCGGCCAAAGTGATTGAAAATACCCAACGGGATCTTAACATTGCTTTGATGAATGAACTAGCGATAATTTGCGATCGCCTGAATATTCGCACCCGTGATGTCCTAGCTGCTGCGGGAACAAAATGGAACTTTCTCCCCTTCACTCCAGGTCTTGTCGGGGGTCACTGCATCGGTGTAGACCCTTATTATCTCACAGCCAAAGCCCAACAAGTTGGCTATTATCCCCAGGTAATTCTCGCAGGAAGACGGATTAACGACAACATGGGTCAATTCTTAGGTAGTCGGTTAGTCAAGCTGCTTGTAGAAGCCAATGTGACAATCAAAAATGCGCGAGTAGGGATTTTGGGACTTACCTTTAAAGAAAATGTCCCAGATTTAAGAAATAGTCGCATTCCCGATATCATTCACGAATTGCAACAATTTGGAATTGAACCCCTAGTCCATGACTCTTTAGCGGAAAATAGTCATGCAATACATGAATATGGTATTCAATTATCTGATTGGAAAGAACTTACATATCTTGATGCTCTAATTTTAGCAGTTCCCCATCAAGAATATTTAGAGATACCAGCAGAGAGACTATTTGCTCACATTCGTCCAGGGGGAATCTTCATGGATATCAAATCAATATTTGAACCTGGGGATATACCGGCAAATATTAATTATTGGAGTTTATAAAAGGTGAAGTTATGGCAAAAATTTTAGTTACAGGTGCGGCTGGTTTTATTGGTTTTCACCTCAGCCAACGTTTACTAGAAAGAGGTGATCAAGTTGTAGGTTTAGATAACCTCAATGATTATTACGATGTTACTTTAAAAAAAGACAGATTAGAGCAACTTTTAGAAAAACCAGGTTTCAGCTTTCATTTATTAGATTTAGCAGATAGAGAAGGCATCCCCAAATTATTCGCTCAATCTAGTTTTGATAAAGTCGTCAATTTAGCAGCACAAGCCGGAGTCCGTTATTCATTAAAAAATCCCCATGCTTATGTAGATAGTAATTTAGTGGGATTTGTGAATATTCTCGAAGGTTGTCGCCATACAAACGTCCAACATTTAGTATTTGCTTCTTCCAGTTCAGTTTACGGTGCAAATACAAAAATTCCCTTCTCAGTTCACGACAACGTAGATCATCCCGTGAGTTTGTACGCAGCTACCAAAAAAGCTAACGAATTAATGGCACATACCTACAGTAGTTTGTATGGCTTACCAGCTTCAGGATTGCGATTTTTTACAGTTTACGGTCCTTGGGGTCGTCCTGATATGGCATTGTTTCTGTTTACCAAAGCGATTTTAGCAGGACAACCAATTGATGTTTTCAATTATGGGAAAATGAAACGTGATTTTACCTATATTGATGACATTGTAGAAGGCGTAATTCGTGTTGTTGATCAAGTAGCTGAATCAAATTCTGATTGGTCAGGAAATGCCCCAGATCCCGCCACAAGTTATGCCCCATACAAAAATTACAATATCGGTAATAATCAACCAGTGGAATTAATGCACTTTATCGAAACATTAGAAAATTGCTTAGGAATGAAAGCAGAGAAAAATTTGCTTCCCATGCAAGCCGGTGATGTACCAGCAACCTATGCCGATGTTGATGCCTTAGTAACAGATGTGGGTTTTAAACCGAATACCTCAATTGAGGAGGGAATCGAGCAATTTGTGAAATGGTATCGCTCATATTACCAAGTTTAAGAAATCCCCTGTTTCTATAAATTCTAATAATAGCAAAGACCACAGATAAAAATATGAAAATCTTGCATATTTGTGCAATTGGTGGTACAGCAAAGATACTTTTACTACCTCAGATAAAATATTTGTTGTCGCAAAAATTTGAGGTTGGCATAGCCTGTTCTCCAGGAAAAGAGGTAGAAGAGTTACAAAAAAATGGATACCAAATACATCCTGTGAATATTGATCGTAAGATATCGTTATTGTCCAGCTTAAAAAGTATTTATCACTTGACGAAAATCATTCGGCAAAATCAATATGATCTTGTCCATGTTCATACACCAATTGCTGCTGTTTTAGGACGAATTGCCGCTAAAATTGCCGGAGTTAAATGCATTGTTTACACTTCCCATGGGCTGCCATTTCATGATTTATCCACTCCTAGCCAGTATTACTTTTACTTTATAGTTGAAAAGCTGACTGCTTTAATCACTGATTTAATTCTCAGCCAAAATTATGAGGATATTAGCACTGCTAAAAAACTTGGTCTTTGCCCACCTGAAAAACTGGCTTATTTAGGTAACGGTGTAGATATTGATCGCTTCCACCGTGAGCGACTCAATCCCATTCATCAGAGTGAATTACGGCAATCTTTAGGTATTCCAGAAACCGCCAATTTAATTGTTGGCACAATTGGGCGTTTAACTCGGAAAAAAGGTAGTGGATACCTGATAGAAGCCACTGCTAAATTAGTGGATAAATTTCCTAATTTACATATTCTGATAATTGGTGGTCAACTTAGTTCCGATCCTGAACCTTTCCAAACAGAACTAATGGCAAAAATTCGCAATCTGGGAATTGAGAACCACGTTACACTCACAGGCAACCGCCAAGATATACCAGAAATTTTAGGTCTTTTAGATGTCTTTACTTTACCTACTTTTACTCATGAAGGATTACCCCGATCTATTTTAGAAGCAATGGCGATGGGTTTACCAGTTGTGACCACAGATATTCGGGGATGTCGAGAAGCAGTATTACAGGAAAAAACAGGTTTAATTGTGCCTTCTCAAGATAGTGATAGATTAGCCGAGGCATTGGCAATTATGTTATCTAATTCCGAATTGCGACAAGCCTATGGTAACGAAGGAAGGAGGAGAGTAACAACTGAATATAATGAAGATTTTGTCTTTGAAAGACTGACAAAATATTATCAAGAATTAGGCATTGATTGATTGTAAACTAATGAAAAATGGGAATTTTGTTGTTAATAATTCTGTGTTTAGATCAAAATTTAGTTGCTGAAAAGCAGTGCCAAAATGACTACATAATTGCTAAAGATTTGTTTATCATTGCTAATAATTAGCAACTTAAAACAAACTACTAATGTCAATGCAAATCTCCTCCTAATCTAAATAAAACCGATAATAATAGAGCAAATATGCTGAGATTAATTAACATCTCTGCATTAAGTTTTGCTGGAGAAATTCTCCTGAATTAAATTCAGGTTTTGAGCGGTTTTTAATTACTGTAAATAAAAGGTTTATCCATGATGACTGAAAATTTCCAGAGGCATCATCTAATCAGCAGATTAATTAAGTCTGGATTAGATAAACTCGTAGTAATTATTGCCTTAATTGTTCTTTCACCTTTAATGCTAGTAATTGCGATCGCTCTCTACCTAAATATGGGTAGTCCAATTTTCTTTATCCAACCTCGTCCAGGTAAAGATGCGCGAATTTTTAACTTTTATAAATTCCGCACTATGGCTAATGAGTGTGATGTCAATGGTAATTTTCTACCTGATGAAAACCGTCTCACAACTTTGGGTAAATTTTTGCGCCAAACAAGTCTTGACGAACTTCCTCAACTGTGGAATATTGCTAAAGGAGATATGAGTTTTGTCGGACCACGTCCATTGTTAGTCCAATATCTTGACCGTTATACCCCAGAACAAGCAAGACGGCAAGAAGTCAAACCAGGGATTACAGGTTTAGCGCAAGTTCGAGGTCGAAATTCTCTGAGTTGGGAACAGAAATTTAACCTGGATATTTTCTATATCAACAATTGGAGTTTATTACTAGACTTACAAATAATTTTCCTCACTGTTTGGACAGTCCTTAAAAGACAAGGAATCAGTCAAGATAATCATGCAACGATGGAGGAATTTATGGGAGATTAAGGAAGAAGGAGTCAGGAGTCAGGAGTCAGGAGTTAGGAAGAAGAAGGAGTTAGGAAGAAGGAAGAACGATTTAGGAGCATTAACCAAAGATTAGGGGAGAATAAGTTATGTCCAAAGTAGTGATTTTTGGAACTAGTGAAATTGCAGAAATAGCTCACTTTTACCTTAATTGTGATTCTGAACATGAGGTAGTTGGCTTTACTGTTGATGAAGACCATCTAAAAACAGAGAGTTTTTATAACTTACCAGTTGTCCCTTATGAAAAACTGGAAAAATATTATTCACCTGATGAATATAAATTATTTATCGCCATTAGTTACCAACAAGTGAATAAGTTACGGGCAGAAAAATATTTAAATGCCAAAAATAGAGGATATAGCTTTATTTCCTATATTAGTTCCCAGGCATTTTATTATGGTAAATCAGTGGGTGAAAACTGCTTTATCATGGAAAATAATGTTATTCAACCTTTTGCTTCCATTGGTAACAACTGTCTGCTTGTGGGTGTAAATTCTATCGCGCATCACTGTGTGATTAACGATCATTGTTTCCTGACTTCTAATGTTGTTCTTGGTGGCGGATCAAATATAGGAGAATATACTTTTCTTGGTTTGAATACTACGATCAGAAATTACATCAACATTGGCAAAGAAAATATTATTGGGGCAGGATCAATTATTCTCAGTGATACAGAAGATAGGGCTGTTTATTCCCCAGGAGAAACCCCAAAATTTGAAGTACCCAGCGACTTAGTACGTATTTGAAAAAGATTGATATAGGACTTCTATTTGATTTTTGAACACAGAGATCCCCGACTTCTCGAAGAAGTCGGGGATCTGAAACCCTTACTGTTTACAAATCAAATAAGTAGGTGGGCGTTAAAAATTGTCGTTGGGGCAAGGGAACAGGGAACAGGGAACAGGGAACAGGAAGAGAGTTTTGAGTGATTTTACTTTTCTTCACATACCTTTAAATTTTTCTGTTCACCTACTTATGATCGCTATATAAATACATTCCCTTAATAAAGGGAAAAAGCATTTTTCTGAAGCCAAATTATAATAATGCGGATCAGATTCGTCCATACATCCTGGGATGAGAATGTATGATTTCACCTGAGTTCAACATGAGAAAATTTTTGGAAAACTCGCCCCAAGTATGAGTCTCAAACCCTTATGATCTCGTTGAAAAAATCATAACTCCGTTCGTGTAGCGTCTCCGAAGGAGAAACTCCTAACACCGAACTCAGGTGATTTCTGATCTATCCTCAATCTCTCATTCATACCCAGAAAATTTGTGCAAATTCACGAGGATAAATGAATTATGTCCAGCTTTTCTTGTTTTGTTGTCGGCGATGGTATTCTCGCTTTAAGTTGCTTAGAAATTCTGTTACAGAAAGAGAAAGACTGCCAAGTGTTGGGAGTGTATTCCACAGATAATTCCTTACAAACGTGGTCACAGGAACATGGCATTACCCATGCGGCTTCTCGAACCATTTTTCATAAAACCCTCCTGGGTGTTGAGTACGATTATCTTTTCAGTATTAATAATATTCACTGGATCATTCCAGAGGATGTGATTGCCCAGGCAAAAAAAGCCACAATTAACTACCATGACTCGCCCTTACCAAAGTATGCTGGCTTATATGCAACCTCTTGGGCTTTGCTAAACGGTGAAACTGAATATGCTGTTACTTGGCATGAAGTCTCTGCTGAAATTGATGCTGGGCGGATATTTAAACAAACATCTGTGCCAATTTTGGCAGATGATACAGTATTTAATCTGAATATTAGCTGCTTTAATGCCGCAGTTAGTTCCTTCGGGGAACTGGTAGAAGAACTAGTAATTGATGTTGCCAAGGCTTATCCTCAAGACCTATCGCAACGGAGTTATTTTAGCCCTAGCGATCGCCCAGATGCCGCCTCTGTGATCTCCTATGATGTTAGTAGTAAAGATATCTGTAATCTGGTCAAAGCATTAGATTTTGGTCCAACTCGCAATGAATTGGGTCTACCCAAAACTTGGCTACCAGGAGGGGTAGTTGTTGTGGGATCTGCCCGTTCAATTACATCTGACTACGGTACTCCTGGACAAGTGCTGAGACTGGATTCCCAAGGGATGTGTGTCGCCACCATAGATGGGGCTGTGCAGTTAAGTGGGTTCAGCACATTAAGCGGCAAAGATATTTCCCTAGCACAGTTGAAAGCAGATTATGGTGTCCGCGTCGGTGATATCCTACCGGTAATTGACACCAAGATCAGAAAGGCAATTACTGAACGGAATGCTGTCTTATGTCGTCATGAACCAGCTTGGGCAAAACAGTTGATGCAGCTTGCAGCTTTTCGGCATCCCTATTTACCATTGGCAACATCTGGTCAAAAACCAGATATCTCCATGCACCGCTATTCTATTTTGTCGTTAACAGCGCAGGTAGCAGCGAAATCTCTGTTGTCCATGTTTGCTGCTTACTGTGGGCGACTGACAACCGAAACGGAATTTGATCTAGGACTGCAAACCGATTCCCAGCGCAGTATTGCTCCCGAAATATTTGCCCAACGAGTTCCGATTCGCGTGCAAACTCGGTCACTGAGCGAAGTCGAAGTGCAGGTTAATGAGTCTTTCAATCATTTTCAACGGCGATTTGAAATAGCCCTAGATGATGCCTCTCGTTTGGGTAGCTTTAGACATACGCTGTTGAGACGTTATCCACAATTGCGGGATGGGAATGGAGGTGGTGATGATAATTTTCTGCCTGTAGCGATCGCTCTTGTTGCGTCCCCTGATCAAATAGATTGGCAATCCCTGGGAGCGTCTATGGCTTTGGTGGCTTATGAAGATGGAACTTTACCGGAATTAGTACATACTGGGTCACTCAATAACACTGACTCTAAAGCCATTGTTCAGCAACTTCAGAGTTTAATCACCGCTTGTATTGAAGATCCTCAACAATCACTGCATCAATTACCACTACTCTCCGTTGCCCAACAACAGCGAATTTTGGTGGATTGGAACGACACAACCGAACCCTTCCCGACTGATCTGTGTATCCATGAGTTATTGGCAATTCAGGCAGAACTTACTCCTGATGCGATCGCTGTCGTCTTCCAAGACCGAGAATTGACTTACCGGCAATTAAACGCCCAAGCCAATCAATTAGCGCACTATTTGCAACTACAGGGAGTTGGTCCCGATGTAATCGTGGGTCTTCATCTAGAAAGATCATTAGAAATGATGATCGGCTTATTGGCAATTCACACAGCCGGTGGGGCATATCTTCCCCTTGATCCCGATTTCCCCGCAGATCGTCTGGCTTTCATGGTCACAGATTCCCAAGCGATCGTCATCTTAACCCAGGAAAACCTAATTCCCCATCTCGTTGTTGATCATGATGTCCGCATTATCCCCATTGATACGCTGTGGGCAGAAATTACTCAACAACCCACCACAAATCCCCAGAGTCGAGTTAAACCCGAAAATCTGAGTTATGTAATTTACACCTCCGGTTCTACAGGGAAACCCAAGGGTGTGATGGTAGAACATCGTAATGTGGTTAACTTCTTCACGGGTATGGATGCTGTCATTGACCATGAACCACCGGGAGTATGGTTAGCAGTTACAAGTTTGTCCTTTGATATTTCCGTCTTGGAACTGTTCTGGACATTGGCTAGGGGATTTAAAGTAGTTATCTATAACCCCAAACAAGAACGGCAGCAGTCTAAGTCCCAACAGCCCATAGCCGTAAATAAATTACAACATACCGATTTTAGTCTCTTTTACTTTTCTAGCCATGAACAAGGGCAAGATGCGGCGGAAAAGTATCGGCTGTTGTTTGAGGGAGCTAAATTTGCTGATGCCAACGGCTTTAAAGCAGTTTGGACACCAGAACATCATTTTCATGCCTTTGGTGGCTTATTCCCCAATCCTGTAGTGAGCAGTGCAGCGATCGCCACGACCACCAAAAACATCCAAATTCGTGCAGGTAGCTGTGTTTCCCCCCTTCATAACACCGTGCGACTCACAGAAGATTGGTCTTTAGTAGATAACTTTTCCAACGGTCGGGTAGGAATATCCTTTGGGGCTGGCTGGCAACCCAATGACTTTATCCTCTCTCCCCTAACCTTCGAGAACCGCAAGGAAATAATGTTCCAGCAAATCGAGGAGGTACAGGCACTTTGGCGCGGAGAAACCCTACCATATCCCAACGGTAAAGGCGAAATCATCGAAGTACAAACCCTACCTCGTCCCATTCAACCCACCCTTCCCGTTTGGATCACAGCCGCCGGCAACCCCGAAACCTTCCAAATGGCAGGTGCGAGAGGCTTTAATATTTTGACTCACTTACTGGGGCAAAGTTTAGACGAGTTAGCCGCCAAAATTGCCATCTATCGGCAAGCTTATGCAGAAAACGGACATTCTGGCGAAGGCATTGTCAGCCTGATGATACATACTTTTGTGGGAGAAAGTGATGATATTGTCAAAGAAATTGTTCGTCAGCCCATGCGGCAATACTTGGCAAGTTCCCTCGATTTAATCAAACTTGCAGCCTGGTCTTTCCCCACTTTCAAACAGAAAACCACCAACGACAAAGGACAGTTTGCCGTATCCCATCTATCTGACCCAGATATGGCGGAAGTCCTAGATTTCTCCTTTGAACGGTACTTTGAAACTAGTGGTCTATTTGGAACTGTGGACACCTGTTTGCAGATGGTTGATCGGATTAAAGCCATTGGTGTCAATGAAATCGCCTGTCTGATTGACTATGGCGTAGATACAGATACAGTGCTATCTCAACTACCCCTACTGAATGAATTGAAGGCACGGGCTAATTACCAACAAAGGGAACAGGGAACAGGGAACAGGGAACAGGGCAATATTGAATCTATAGCTGATCTGATCAAACGTCATCAAGTAACACACCTGCAATGTACCCCTTCTATGGCTGGTTTATTGATGGCAGAAACCGCTAACTACGAGGCTATGGGGCAACTTCGGCAAATGATGGTTGGTGGTGAAGCCTTGACTGAAGCCTTAGCAAATCAACTTCAGCAAATTATTCCGGGACAGATTCACAATATGTATGGTCCGACCGAAACCACCATCTGGTCAACAACCCATACTCTAGCTGAAGTTGATGGTATAGTTCCCCTGGGTCGTCCTATTGCCAACACTGAGTTATACATTCTCGACAAGAATCAGCAACCTGTGCCTGTTGGTGTCGCTGGTGAACTATATATTGGCGGTCAAGGCGTGACACGGGGCTATTTGCACAGACCAGAATTAACCCAAGAAAGGTTTGTACCTAATCCCTTTAGTGATGATACCACTGCCCGTTTATACCGGACTGGCGACCTAGTTCGCTACCGAAGAGATGGCAATGTGGAATTCTTAGGACGGATGGATTTTCAGGTAAAAATACGGGGACACCGGATTGAATTGGGAGAAATTGAGACGATTTTAAGCCGTCATGAAGCAGTTCGGGAAGCCGTGATTATCCTTCGTGAAGATATCCCTGGAGATCAGCGCCTTGTCGCCTATCTACTCCCACAGCCGGGACTTCAGCCATCTCCGGCAACTATGCGAGCATATTTACTCTCTCTATTACCTGAGTATATGGTTCCTTCTAACTTTGTTGTCTTGGAGAAATTTCCCCTCACTCCTAATAATAAAGTTGACCGGAAAGCCTTACCTGCTCCCCTGTTAGTTGTTCAGTCTGAAGATAGTGTAAATACAACAATACCTAAAAATGATATTGAGCAAACCCTCATGGAAATCTGGCAGAAAGTGCTTCAGATTCCGCAAGTGGGAACTCAAGACAATTTCTTTCATCTAGGGGGTAATTCCTTAGTTGCCGTCCGATTAATTAAGGAAATTCTCTCAGCATTTAATGTAGATTTACCTTTAATTAGTTTATTTAAATCCCCCACAATAACTGATCTCGCCAGACAGATTTCCGCACAAACTTTTGCGAATAAATCCCATGATCTCCAAGTTGATTTAATGGCAATATCTCAATAAATATTCATCCAGTATGGAACGTTTCTACAACAACAAATAAGACAGTAAATCATAGTCCCTTCGTAAGCATTCAGCCGTCAGAGATCAGCTATCAGCAAGAATTGAATTGATCAGCATTCTGAATATTAATTACTGATGTCAGTCTCCCCACTTCAAAACCCCTAAAATCTGGTTTTAGCTGACTGCTGACCACTGATAGCTGAATGCTTACGTCCCTTCCTCGCGGGGAAGGGGGTTGTCGGCGGGCTTCTGAACTTTTTCTTCATCAATACTGAATCAAATAACTAAAAATGCAACTTTCTTGGAAAACACTTCACAATTTAGAAAAAGAATTTGGTGATTCTTTTTTTCTGCTTGATTTGGATAAATTTAAACGTAATTATCAAGAGTTTCTGCATAGTTTTCGCTCGATTTATCCCCATACCAACTTAGGCTATTCTTATAAAACTAACTACATTCCTAAGTTATGCCAAACTGTAGATTCTTTAGGCGGCTACGCGGAAGTTGTTTCTCAGATGGAGTATGATCTAGCTTTGCGTATTGGTGTCTCTCCATCTAGAATCATCTTCAATGGTCCCCTCAAGTCTCCAGAAGACCTAGAAAATGCAATTCTCGCTGGTTCTATTGTTAACTTGGACTGTTTGGAAGAAGTAGAAATAGTCGCAGCATTAGCACGAAGATTACCAGAACAGAAAATTGCTGTAGGTTTAAGATGTAATTTTGATGTTGGTGCAGGTAGAATCTCTCGTTTTGGATTTGATGTGGAAGGAGGCGCACTAGATGATGTTTTTAAAATATTCCAAGAATTGAATAATTGCTCGGTTCTGGGATTGCATTGTCACATTTCTACTTCAACAAGAAGTGTAGAATCCTATAAGTTACGGACACAGAAAATTATCGAACTCAGCGATTATTATTTCCAGAATCAGCTACCTCAATTTATTGATCTTGGCGGTGGTTTTTTCGGAAAAATGAATGATGATTTAAAGGCACAATTTGACTGTTATATTCCCAGTTATCAGGAATATGCTCAAGGAATTGCCCCGCAATTAAGAAGTAGATTTCCTGATGATTCTGGTCCAGAACTAATTATTGAGCCAGGTGTAGCTATTGTTGCAGATGTTCTCAGTTTTGTCGGTAAAGTAGTAGGACTTAAAACAGTAAAATCACGCCAAATTGCTCTTGTAGTTGGCAGTATTCACAATGTCAAACCGACTTTAACCGATAAAAAATTATCACTACAAATTTATAGTGATGAGGAAAATTCTCCAACCAAGAAACTAACTAGTCCAGTAGATTTAGTTGGCTATACTTGTATGGAACATGATTGTTTATATCCAGATTATCCTCATAAAATTGGGATTGGTGATTATGCAGTTTTTGAAAATTTAGGTGCATATACAGTAGTCCTTAAACCACCTTTTATTCGTCCAAATCCTCCTATTATTGGCTATGAATCTAGTCTGGAAAAATATACATTAATCAGACGACAAGAAACTTCTCAAGATGTGTTTTCTACCTATGTAATATGAAAGGTAAAAATATGAATATCATGTTAACTTGTGCGGGAAGAAGAAATTACTTGGTAAACTTCTTTCAAGCAGCTTTAGAAAATCGAGGCTTGGTATTTGCTGGTGATGCCAGTCTAGAAGCCCCAGCATTACAGGAAGCCGATGAAAGTTTTTTATTACCATCTGTAAATGATAGTGATTACTTTGATAAGCTTCTATATATTTGTCAGGAGAAAGAAGTCAAGTTACTAATTCCTCTCAATGATTTAGAACTACCATATTTAGCAAAACAACGTGAGCAATTTCTGAAAATAGGAACTATCCCAGTTGTCTCTTCACCAGAAATTATTAATATTTGTTTTGACAAGTGGGCAACTTTTCAATTCTTAGAAACAATCGGTATCCCTACACCAAAAACTTATCTTTCTCTGGCAGAAGCAAAAGCAGCAATTCACCGGGGAGAAATAGATTTTCCTTTAGTAATTAAACCCCGCTGGGGAAGTGCATCAATTGGCATTGAATATCCTGAAGATCATGAAGAATTAGAATTAGCCTACCGATTTGTAAAAAAAGCTATTCAAAAGTCATTTTTGGCGGCGGTAAGCTCTACTGATTTTGAGAAATGTATCTTAATTCAAGAAAAGCTAATTGGACAAGAGCATGGTCTTGATATCATTAATAATTTAGAAACTTCTCATGTTACCACTTTTGTGAAGCGGAAGCTAACCATGCGAGCCGGAGAAACAGATAGGGCTATCACAGTGGAAAATCAGGAACTTGAAAAACTAGGTGAGAAAATTGGACAAAAACTAGGTCATATCGGCAACTTAGATTGTGATGTAATTGTCACAAAAAAAGGTAACTATGTATTAGAAATGAACCCGCGTTTTGGTGGTGGATATCCATTTTCTCATGTAGCCGGAGCAAATATTCCCGCAGCCTTGATTGCTTGGGCTAATGGGGAAACGCCCAATGACAAATGGCTAAAGATTCAGACTAATATAATCAGTGCCAAATGCGATCGCCTGATCACTTTTAAACGATAAAGAATAAAAAACCATGAAGCCAATTCTCCTCTCCACTCCCCATATCGGCAACCAAGAATTAGAATTTGTCAAAGAAGCATTTGCTACCAATTGGATTGCCCCTATAGGTCCCCATGTTGATGCTTTTGAACAGGAATTTTGTCAAATAACTGGTGCTAGTCATGCTGCTGCTGTGAGTTCAGGAACTGCGGCTTTACACCTAGCTTTGCAATTAGTTGGAGTCACCAGAGGAGATGAGGTTTTTTGCTCCACCTTGACCTTTGCAGCCACCGCTAATCCAATTGTTTATTTAGGGGCGAAACCAGTTTTTATTGATAGCGATCGCCTATCCTGGAATATGAACCCAGACTTGTTGCAGGAAGCTTTACAAAAACGCGCCTATTTTGGTAAATTACCCAAAGCAGTTATAGTCGTACATCTATATGGTCAAAGTGCAGATATTGAACCAATTCTCAAACTTTGTGATCAATATAACATTCCTTTAATTGAAGATGCCGCCGAAGCTTTAGGTGCTACCTACAAAGGACTTTCTCCCGGTACATTTGGGCGATTTGGTATTTACTCCTTCAATGGTAATAAAATTATCACCACATCCGGTGGAGGAATGCTAGTCTCTCATGACGATCAATTAATTGCCAAAGCCAAATTTTTAGCAACTCAAGCCCGCGATTCTGCCCCCCATTATCAACATTCAGAAATCGGTTATAACTATCGTCTTAGCAACGTTCTCGCAGGTATTGGTCGAGGTCAATTACAAGTTTTAAATGACAGAGTAGCAGCTAGACGGCGCAACTTTGAAATTTACCAATCTGCGTTGGGAAATATCCCAGGAATAGAATTTATGCCCGAAGCTAATTTTGGACATTCTACTCGCTGGTTAACAGCTTTAACAATCACTCCAGAAGCTTTTGGTGCAGATCGAGAATACATTCGTATCCAACTTGCTAAACAACAAATTGAAGCCCGTCCTGTGTGGAAACCATTGCATCTTCAACCTGTGTTTTCTGAATGTGAATATATTGGTGGTGAAGTAGCCGAAAATTTATTTTTACATGGACTTTGTTTGCCTTCTGGCTCTAATTTAACAGATGAAGATTTAGTAAGAGTAATTGATGCTATAGGAATAATATTTGATTTATGAAAAGATACGTAGGGTGCGTCAGACCGCATAAATTGTATCAATAAACAGATTTGTAATATCTGACGCACTCTACAATACCTAATGTTTCTCAAAAATCAAATATGAGTTCTATATTAAAGCCATTTATTTTCCAATTTGAGAACTATACAAAGTAAATTTCTTATGGAACTACAAGAATCTTCTATATCCCCAGAAAAATATTGGACAATTCTCAAACGTCGTTGGCTGGCCACCTTATTTATTACTATTTCTGTTTTCGTGATTACACAGTTAGCTACATCTTTAAAGAAACCTATTTATTTGGCAGAAGGTAAATTACGTTTTCAAAGAAGTAATACTACTTCTTCTATTACAGGACTAGGAGCAGAAATAGGCAAATTAGATCCTTTAATGCAACAGAGTAATCCTCTCTACACAGAGGTAGAAGTAATTCGTTCCCTTCCTATTTTAGAAACAATTATTAGCCGATTAAATCTCAAAGATAGTAAAGGGTCTTCCTTAAAAACTAAGGTATTTCTCAATCACCTTACCGTCAAAGATGTTAAAGGTGCTGATGCTCTGCAAATTATCTACAGCGATACTAACCCAAACACTGCTGCCCAAGTTGTCAATGAGCTAATCAAAGTTTATTTAGAGCAAAATGTATCTTCACGCAGAGCAGAAGCAGCCGTAGCCCGACGATTTATAGAAAAACAACTACCAAAAGCTGAATTAGTCGTTCGTTATGCTGAATCTGAATTGGCAGATTTTAAAGAGAAAAATCAGATTGTTTCCTTGCAAGAAGAAGCCACTAAATCACTAGAAATTATTGGTGATTTACAATTAAGAATTAACGATACTCAATCTCAATTAGCTAATATTAATTCACAATATCAAGTAATTAGTCGGCAATTGGGAATGAACCCAAAACAAGCATTAGCCATGACTTCTGTGAGTCAGATATCTGGAGTTCAAGATATTCTTAAAGAAATCCAACAGCTACAATCACAATTAGCAAATAGACAAACTGTTTTACGGAATAATCATCCACAAATTATAGATTTACAAGATAAAATCACTTCTTTAAACAAAGTTATTGATAATAGAATATCCCAGGCTTTAGGCAAAAATAAAATACCAGTACAAAGCAACTTACAATTGAGTGATTTACAACAAGAACTCTCTAGTAAATTAGTAGAATTAGAATCTAACCGACTCGGTTTAGCCAGTCAAGCTAATTCTTTGTCGCAGTTACAATTTGCTTATAGAAAAAGATTGAATAATTTACCCAGATTAGAAGAACAACAGCGGCAGTTAGAACGTAAATTACAAGCAGGACAATCTGCCTATTCTCTGTTACTTCAGAAGCTCCAGGAAAGCCGAATAGCTGAAAATCAGAACTTAGGTAATGCTACTAAACTATCCGCCGCTCAAGTTCCTGATGAACCTATTTCTTCTGTCATGATTTCCTATCTAAGTTCAGGATTAATGAGTATACTGGCAGCTTTTATGACTATCTATATTCTAGAAATGAAAGATAAATCTATTAAGACTATTGATGAAGCTAAAAAATTACTAGAGTTAACTTTATTAGGAGTTATCCCTACTGCTACCAAATGGAAAAAACTCTCTAAAAATCATGAAGCAAATGAATTTTACACTCAAAGAGTTATAATTCGAGATTTCCCTCGTTCTTCCATTAGTGAAGCTTATCGAATGTTGAGGGCAAACCTGAATTTTATCAGTGCTGATAAAGAGCTAAAAGTTATTGTTGTCACGAGTTCTGTACCCCAAGAAGGTAAATCAACAGTAGCGGCTAATTTAGCTACAGCAATGGCACAAATGGACAGGCAAGTTTTATTAATAGATGGAGATTTGCACCGTCCAGTTCAGCATAAAATCTGGGACGTAATCAATAATCAAGGTTTAAGTAATTTAATTTTCAAACAGGAAGAAATTACTGCGACAATTAAAAAAGTCATGCCTAATTTAGATATTTTGACTTCTGGCATAGTTCCTCCCAGTCCAGCATCTCTTCTCGATTCACAACGCATGGCAACTTTAATGGCTAACTTCTCTGACAAATATGATTTTGTCATTGTGGATACACCAGCTTTAAATGTGGCTGCTGATGCTGTTACTTTAGGACAAATGGCTGATGGTGTTTTATTAGTAGTCCGTCCTGGTGTAGTTGATTCTGTGAATGCAACTTTGGCTAAAGAACTATTAGCAAAATCTGGTCAAAATGTCTTAGGACAGGTAGTTAATGGTGTAATTATGAAAAATGAACCCCATAGCTATTACTACTTTCAAAAAGAAGACTATTTACAAACAATTAATCTGGAGTCTCAAGAATCTGTAAAAATTTAACCACTTAGAGCTATGTAGGGGCGCAGGGCCTGCGCCCAGTCAACAGTGAGAAATGAAGATAACCTGAGTTCGACGTAAGAAAATAACCTGCAAGTGTTGATTTACAAGAGTTTCAGAATTAAATTAAGTTTTTATTAATTGTCAATAATCTCCATTTATTGATAATTATTGAAGAATAGACAATATAAACTGTAAATTTTGGTGAAAAACCATTAAATAATATTACTAATCATTCTCAAGATTACACCAAAGATTTCCGAATAAAGTAGTTGTTTGAGAAAGGAAAAATTTCCAATGGAATTAGTACAATTCTCTTGGTTTTACTCCCCTTTTTCCTTAACCGAGTAGTATTGCGTCACCACTACCTTAATGAGTATCGGTGCGTTTGACGAACATCATCCCCTGTTCTTGGGAATGTTGGGAATGCACGGTCGCTAATTTATTCATGATCACGCAGAAACAGAAACTTCTGATTGATAGCAAATTCCCGCTTCCTTGAATCTTTGTAAAGCTTCACCCAAGCGATCGCAATCTGCAATTAAACTAATTCTCACATAGCCTTCACCACCCACACCAAAGGCATTTCCAGGAGTCAAAACCACCCCAGTTTGCTGTAAAACATTCAAAGCAAAATCTGTAGAATTCATCCCCACAGGGCATTTTATCCACAAATACATAGTTGCTTCCGATTTGGGAATATTCCACCCCAACTTACCCAAACCATCAATTAAAAAATCTCGCCGGGTGCGGTAACGTTGTTGGACTTCATGTAAATAAGAATCAGGAAGACTCAGCGCAGTTTCTGCTGCTGTTTGCAAAGCCGAAAAAATGCCATAATCTAAATTGGTTTTTAATGTCCGCAAACCTTGGATAACGTGACGATTTCCGACAACAAAACCGACGCGCCAACCTGCCATATTATAGGTTTTAGATAAAGTGTGAAACTCGACACCAATCTCCTTAGCGCCAGGAATTTCTAATAAGCTAGTGGGTTGATAACCATCAAAAGCTAATTCGGCATAACATAAATCATGGACTAAAAGGATTTCATACTTCCGCGCAAACGCTACAATTTCCTCAAAGAACTCGCGGGGGGCGGTAGCTGCGGTAGGATTACTGGGATAATTAAAATAGAGAATTTTGGCTTTTCTAGCCACTTCGTCAGGAATAGCCGCTAAATCAATTAACCAGTTATTTTCTTCCTTGAGAATTAAATTGTGAATCACACCCCCAGCAATAATCGGACCACGAAAATGCACAGGGTAAGAGGGTGAAGGTACTAATACAGTATCACCAGGATTAATGTAGGCGATCGCTAAATGTCCCAAACCTTCCTTAGAACCAAGTAAAGGTAAAGCCTCACTATCAGGATTAAGCGTCACCCCATAACGGCGATGATACCATTGAGTAATCGCCTTACGGAAACTAGCCGTCCCTTCAAATGGTGGATAACCGTGATTAGCGGGATTTTGCAAAGCTGCTATGGCTGCGTCTATCACTGGTTGAGGAGTTGGACCATCAGGATTTCCCATCCCCAAATCAATTAAATCTAACCCCTGTTCTCTAGCCTTAGCCTTTAATTCATCCAAACGAGCAAACACATAAGGCGGCAATTTTTGTATCCGTTCTGCGGGAGAAATCCAACTCAAACTCATTCCTTCACCTCGTCACTTATTCCCCTGGTGGAAACACGGTTAATATCTATTGGTGCAGTGGTAGAAACCATTGCGGCCATCAATTGTTCCAACGCTACATTAAACGGTAAACGGTGGATATCAGAATTAGGTTCTAAACTAATTTCTGCTGCTGTTTGTAACTCACCTAGAGTGATATTACCTAATCCCAAATCTGCTAATTTTTGGGGTAGTCCAATCTCTGCATAGAACCTCAACAATTGTTGTCTTGCTGACGCTGCTAATTGATTTCCTTGGATCATTTCTTCTAACCGCAGTTGTACCAGGATACCATAAGCGACCTTTTCCCCGTGAATACTCCCATGTCCAGAAATATGGGTTAAGCCATTATGAACTGCATGGGCGGCGACTGTGCGACATTGCGCCCCTCCTAGTCCCCCAATTACCCCAGCCAAGAGTACAGTTGCGTCTACAACTTCTTGCCAAACTTCGCTACCAGGAGACTGTAAAGCAGTGGCAGACTTTTGTAATAAAATATCGCGTAAAACTCGCGCTTGTTGGACTGCGGCAATAATCAGAGTTTGTTGTAAATGTCCACTACTGACTGAGGCTTCATACCATTTAGCGATCGCATCCCCAATTCCTGCTATTAATGTTCTTTGAGGCGCAGTCTGAACCAAATTATAATCCAAAATTAGCAAATCAGGACAGCGAGACAAAGCCACATCATACAAAAACGCCCCCGTCTCCGAATAGACATTAGAAAGGGCAGTCCAAGCCGCACAGGTAGCCCCAGAAGTGGGAATTGTCACAACTGGTAATGTTAATTGGTGGGCGACTAATTTCGCCGTATCCAAGGCTTTACCACCACCAGTCCCGATGATCAGATCAGATTTATGTTCCTTAACGGCTTTGCGTAAAGCTTTTAAACTAACTTCACAACAATCAGCGCCATAGGAAACCAAAATAGGATGCAATTCTGGAGATTGAAAAAGAGATTGTAAACTCTCTTGACTCAGACTAAGAGTCTTATTTCCAGCAATAATTAAAGGACGAGTTCCCAAATTAGCGACTTCACCCGCAATGGTTGACAACACACCCGCACCACGAATTACTTTCCCAGGGGCAACAGAAAGGCTGCAAAATGAGCTAGAGGTGTGAGTGGACAAAGTTTCAGTAGAATGTTGATTAGGCATGATCATTATTTTGCCAAAACTATTGATATTTCTTAACCAAATTTTAAAATAATCTTTATTGTATGATAGATAACCAAAAAATGTGCAAATCAGGAGTCAGGAGTCAGGAGTCAGGAGTCAGGAGTCAGGAGTCAGGAGTCAGGAGGAAGAACATTGTTCTTCACCTGTCACCTATCACCTGTCACCTATGAAGCAGTAGCTTTTGGCAAGGAAGCAAACTTATCTAAATAAACTTCTACCACCATTTCTTGGTCTTCACGACTTACCAAAGTGCGTTTTACTTCACCCAAGTACACAGGTACAGATAAACCTATTTCTGGGTGAATAATAGTACGGGCGCGGACTATTAATTGCTTATCACCACCAGTACCTAAACGACCATAGGAATAAAGGTTACTAGCTGCTTGGCGTAAAGTAGCTTCTAATTCGGTGGGAGTAATTTCCGGGGCGATCGCAATTACAGTTTGGTTAGAACCATTATCATAAACTAGAGTATACTTGGCAGCGCCGGGAATAATTGTGCGACTCAGGGGAACAAGAGAAAGTGAAAATAATCCCCCTGTCAGTACCAGCATAAAGCCAGTTGCACCCACCAATCGAAAGCGAAAGCCCCATTTAAGAATGAAAGCTAAGATTGTCAGAACTGCAAACACTATTGTGGCAATACCTGACCATTGAGTATATTCGAGAAAATTAGCGGTACTAGGCATAAGGTTTTAATTACGGACAATTACCATCTTAACTATCGGCAACACCAGATTTTTACACAAAAACAAAAACACCCCCCATTTCTGGAAGGTGTTTCTGTAATTAAGCTTTTAAAAAGCTTGAATTATTAACCGTTGATTGCAGGAGCGCTTAAAGCAACAGGAGCAACTTCACTAGCAGCCAAGTCTAGGGGGAAGTTGTGAGCGTTACGCTCGTGCATTACTTCCATACCTAAGTTAGCGCGGTTGATTACGTCAGCCCAAGTAGCGATAACGCGACCTTGAGAATCAATAATGGATTGGTTGAAGTTGAAACCGTTCAAGTTGAACGCCATTGTGCTGATGCCCAAAGCGGTAAACCAAATACCAATTACAGGCCATGCAGCTAGTAAGAAGTGTAATTGACGGCTGTTGTTGAAAGAAGCGTATTGGAAAATCAAACGACCGAAGTAACCGTGAGCAGCAACGATGTTATAGGTTTCTTCTTCTTGACCGAACTTATAACCGTAGTTTTGAGATTCGGTTTCAGTTGTTTCTTTAACCAAGGAAGATGTAACCAAAGAACCGTGCATTGCGGAGAACAAAGAACCACCGAAGACACCAGCTACACCCAACATGTGGAAGGGGTGCATCAAGATGTTGTGTTCAGCTTGGAACACGATCATGAAGTTAAATGTACCGGAGATACCCAAAGGCATACCATCGGAGAATGAACCTTGACCGATTGGGTAGATCAAGAATACTGCGGTTGCTGCTGCCAAAGGTGCGGAGAAAGCTACGCAAATCCAAGGGCGCATACCTAAGCGGTAGGAAAGTTCCCACTCACGGCCTAAGTAGCAAGCTACACCGATCAAGAAGTGGAAAATTACCAATTGGTAAGGACCACCGTTGTACAACCACTCATCTAAGGAAGCTGCTTCCCAGATTGGGTAGAAGTGCAAACCGATAGCGTTAGAGGAAGGAACAACTGCACCAGAGATGATGTTGTTTCCGTAAAGTAAAGAACCTGCAACTGGCTCACGGATACCGTCAATGTCAACGGGAGGCGCAGCGATGAAAGCGATGATGAAGCAGGTGGTAGCAGCTAACAGGGTAGGGATCATGAGTACGCCAAACCAACCGATATAAATCCGGTTGTCGGTGCTGGTGATCCATTCGCAAAAGCGATCCCATACGTTAGCGTTAGAACGCTGTTGTAAGGTTGTGGTCATTTTATGATTGCTTTATTTTCTTATAATTTTTGATAGGTTTTTGTGCCTATCTGTATATAACATTAGAGGATAAGTTTAATTTTGTAAAGATAATTAAAATTAGTATTAGTTATATCAGTTATATGTTTTCCTAATGTAATGAGGTTGACAGAAATTACAGCCGAAAATTCACCGCTAAAAATCAAAGTATATATAAGGTAAACTACCTTCAGGAGCTAGTAACCAAACTGCATAAAAGCATAAGGGGACAAAAACAATTTTGATTGGCCAGCTAAATTCTAATTTCAGTCCTCGTTTAAAAGTATATGCTGTGATCATTATCAAAGCTATACACGTTAACAAATAAGAAAGTTGATATTGACTGATATTTAAGGCTTCTACATAGACTTTTTCCGCAAATTGTTGATCACCAGCATGACCCCAAAGGTTTTTGATCACTAAAGCGGAATCTTGGAGATTGGGGAGACGAAACCAAATCCAAGAAGTGAAAACCATGATTTGTGTCAACAGCCAAGCAAAAATAACTCCCAACGGAGTTTTCCAAAATAAGTTAAGAATTGTAAAGCGATCGCTTAATACATCTGTGAGACGATGCACTACTAAAGCGATACCATGCAAGAGACCCCAAATAATAAAACCCCAAGCTGAACCATGCCAAATACCAGCTACTAACATAACTATCAATAAATTTCCGCAGGTACGCATTAATCCGCGTCGAGAACCACCTAAAGGAAAGTAAAGATAATTACGTAGCCAATCACCTAATGTAATGTGCCAGCGTCGCCAAAAATCGGCGATACTCGTACTGAAGTAAGGAAAATCAAAGTTTTCTGGTAAAACCAACCCAAATAATAAAGCACTACCACGAGCAATATCAACATAACCATTGAAATCTAAATATAACTGTAAGCCATAAGCAAAGGTAGCTAACCATAAATCTGTGCTACCTGCTCTTTGTAAGTTACCAAAACATAAATCTACAAATATACCTAAATTATCAGCAAGAATGCCTTTTTTCACTGCACCTCTAGCAATTAACCACATTCCTTCAGCAACTCTATCAATACTGGGAAATCTGAGGGCATCAAATTGAATTGCTAAATTATGGTAACGAGTGATTGGTCCAGAAATTAGTTTAGCAAAAAATAATTTATATGTGGCAAATTGAATAAATTTAGTAGCAGCAGGAGCGCCACGATAAACATCTATTAAATAAGCAATACATTCAAAAGTAAAGAAAGAAATTCCTAAAGGTGCAATTAATTTAATTAATGATTCTGGTGAACTTGTTGACTGATTAAAAGCTAAATTTAGAAAATTATTGATGTATTTAAAACCTAAAAGAATAAAAACATTAAAACCTATGCCAATCCACAATACTTTAAAACGGCGTTGATTCCAGTCAGCTTGAGCAAATTGCCATTCTTCATTAGATAAATTCCAGTTTTGAGAATGCTTTCCCGGTGAAGTATTACTGCCAATTTCTAAACCTAGACGGAAGTTGATAAAAGTTAGTGTTAAAAGTAATGGTAAATATTGAATATTCAAAGATGCGTAAAATACAAGGCTGGCTATTAGCAGTATCCATAATCTTATATTTGCTAAATTAACAGTCCAGTAGATGCCTAAAACACTTAATAGAAACAGCCCATAAAAAATTGATATAAATTTCATTGTTTATTAATTGATAATTTTGAATTTGTGATGAATTTAGGAGTTAGGATAAAGAATATTTTCTCATCCATTCCCTATTTCCTATTTCCTGTTCCCTATTTAATCATTTTCTTGGCCAGCTAATCATAGGATCTATAGCTAGTTTTTTGGATACTTCATAAGCACCATAACGATTGAGATGACTAGGATCTGAAAAGTAATCATTTGCTTTTGGCCATAGCTGACTTAAATCACGATAGATAAATTGAGGATAATTATTGGTAAAGGTTAATAAATACTCTTGAAACTGTTGCTCATATTTGGTGCGTACAGGATCTAAATAATCTGAAGTAAGAGGCATATTCACAAAAACGAGAGAGATATTATTATTTTTGGTAAACTCTAACATGGAATGGAATGCCTGATCTTGTTTACCTGCTAATTGAAAAGATTTATAATCATTATCGTAATCTCCAGAAACTTTGGGATGTTGTTGATAGTATGTGGTGGGATTATAGCGAATAGATAAAGGTAAGAATCCATCAAAATCAACTCCTGGAAGTGAAGCATTATTATCTATTTCTGAATCCTGAGTGATCTGATTTTTTGATTTAACTGGAGAATGTTGATAGCTAAAAGGTAGATATTGAAGTTGTTTTCGGAGAAGAATTTTAATTTGATCACGGTTTTTATAACTAGCAGATAAATTAGCTACAGACTGATTTAACCAATCGTTAGTGGTTTGATAGATATTAGTATCTTCTATTTTGGGTTTATCACTAATTTTTTCTGTTGGATCTTCTGGGTTTTCATTACCTTCATTAGCTTTGACTTTTGTTTGAGATTTCTGTAATATTTTTTTGTATCCTGGTGAGGTTTCAATGGCATTGAAAGTGATATCTTCTCTACCATTATTAAAGGCACGAGAACCATCTGCCCATAAAATTAATTTTGGTAGTTCTTGCGGTTCTAAAACTTGACGGATGAGGACATCAACGACTTGGGCTGTTGCTCCATTAATGCCAAAGTTAAATATATCAATATTGCTATGATTTTGGGAAGCTAAAGCTTTAGAAAGGGCTACAGGATCAACTCCTCTCAGTGCGCGAGAAGAACCAATAATTAAGACATCTGGGGGACGTTTTTTTGTGGCTAACCGCTGCTTATATAGAGCTAATTGTTCATCTAATTGCCTAGCATTAAAGCTGGGCATTTGTGATCTGGCTGCTAATAAAATAGCTGTAGAAGTGGCTTTTTCTTTTAATGGCCCGGCTGGCAAATTTCCTGATTGAGCGTTGTTATCATTAATAAATCCAGAAGCATTAAAAGCAGATGGATCATTATTAAGTATTTCTGTTGTCCCTGGTTGATTTAAAAATGATGTTTTCTGATTATTTGGTGATTCTAAAGATGCTTGTGAGGATAAAGGATAACTAATATTATTGGTGTTTTTTGGTGAATTTTTAATAGTATGCGCGACAACGTAGCCTAACATAAAATCACTTTGTAAAGCGAGAAATAATCCTAATGCTAACCAAATCATCCCACTGCCAATCCCTTGATTATCGGGATTTTCGTCTATTTCCTGATTAGATGGTGTAAATATTTGACTGTTTAAAAGTAAATTTCTGATTGATTTATTGGTATTAATCGCCCAATTTTTTGTTGTTTCCTTGATAAAACTTTTTACTTTTTCATTGGTTAAATCGGGACGCAAAATTTCTTCACTGGTTTCATCTATGATTAGAGAACTTACATATTCTGATGTAGCGGCAAATTCTGGTGTTGCTTCGGGAACTAATCGAGAACGTTCTTCTAGATTAACTCCATGATGCCATACGGGTTCTTTATCACCAGCACGACGACCATAAACACGGACACCAGTAATACCAGAAATTTTCAGTTGGCGGATAAATTGAGTCACTTTACTAGAAACTTGATGGCGTGTAGGACAAACGGGAGCATCACACATTATGTGTAATAAGTCTTCTTTGCGAACTATTAGTACCCGGATACCACCTGTTTTTAGTCGCCAATCTAGGTTGGGATTGAGTAGTCGCTCTAGTAAAAAAATGATGGCTGGTTGATCACCTGCACGGGCAAGCTCCAAGGGAGATGTGAGTAGGAAGGGATGCTCAGATGCCGGTAAAGATACCCAATCTATCCAAGTTGGTTGTTTATCTGTGGTTTTTTGTCCGTATATGGCGGCTGAGATAATGGATTGAGGAGCAATACTTTCGAGTAGAGGGACAATGGCTTGTAGTGCGGTTGTTTTGTCGGGTGCGGGTGCGGTTTCTAAGGGGTCAAAAGCTGGGGTACAGAAGATGTGTAAGGTAGATTCTTTGAGGGAAGTTTGCAATGCTATTTTGAAGCCTAATAATTCTTCAGTTAATATTCTAGCGATCGCTTGCACATCTCCCCACCGCGCCCATTCTTTTAACATCACCTCTGGCGGTGTCAAATCTACTCTTACTCGCCAATCTGGATCTATTTCTCCTCGAACTTGGGCAACAATAATGGCATCCTGATAACCAACAAGTTGCAAATTTCTGAGCTTTTGGGCTACCGTTTCTGCCAATAATGATGGATCAGGGCTATAGCTAGACTGACAAAATACCCAAAGACGATTAGCAACAGTCAGAGAGTTATTTTTCGCCGGATAGGGCTTAATTTTTACCTGTATTGCTATACCTAAATGGCTGAGATGTTCACTTAAATAGCGAGCAATGGCATCCCCATCTCCTTGACGTGCCAAACTTTCATTAGAGATAATCAACGAGCCGCCGGGGCTTATAGGCGCTTCTGTCTGTGCCAATAGTGCCTGTTCTACCTGTTCCAAATGTCGCTCCAGTTGATTCAAGTACACCCGATGACACCATTCAGGACGGTGTTCCCCTTTTTTTCGACCATAAATTAATACTTGGTATATTGACGGTTGTTCGTCATTGGTGAGGGTATCTACATCAGTTTGCTGTAGTGCTTGCAATAACTCCGACAAGGTTTGCCAGCGTTGTGGACATTCAGCGTTTTCACAGAGAATATGTAGGTCATTACCTAGCAATCGGACTTTTACTCCGAAAGTATTTATACCTGTTGCTTGGCTTACCCATTGCACTAAGGAATTTTGACGATCATCAAGTAATACTGTTTTCATGGGCGGTGGAATTTAACAGCAAGGTTGTATGGGGTAATTTCGGCTATACTTGTCAACTAGAATCCTAGAATTATCACATTTTGCCATTTTTTTTAAATAATTTTATTACCTTCGCAGCTTGCAAAATTGACAAAGATGGTGCTATGGAATAATTCACCGAGTCAGGAGTAGGAGCGTATGGTCTGCTTCCGGTCAGGAGTCAAGTACCTTCCGTAAGTCCTAACATAAAAGATGACTGATATTGTGCGGTATTACCAGACACAAGAATACTTTTAACCTTTTTCAATATTTCCTGTTACATATTTCTATTGTTAACATTGATGTAATATACCGTAGGCATAGCTCTAACGTTGTTGCACTTTGATAAATTCTCGCTCCTGAACTAAACATTGACTTTTTTACCTATTTTACTTGTGTACTAATTACTAAGAATTACAATGCTATCCGTAAACCAACAGTCATTTTCCCAATCTGGATTAAATTTGATTCCATTCACGATTTCTCCATCTTGTCTTTTACAAGTTGGCACAGTATATATATTGATGCTAGTTATAGCTCAAAAAGCTACAAGTGAGGCATTAATCAGCTTGGGTGAAGCAAGTGAAGAATTATTGCGAGGCGATCGCTTACCTATCCTCCCTTTTCCAGATGCTAATAAATTAGACAAGGATTAGAAATTCATACGTAGGATTAAAGCGTATTTTCATGATGAATGCCCAGAATAGACCCCAATTACCGATTCCCTCTCATTTCAACCCCACAAAAGTTGGTGAAGTTTGGCGTGTACCTTATCAACAATGTGCTGCTGAAGCTGAAACTTATGCCAAACAACAAAACATCCCAGCAGCAGCTTTAGATAAAAACCGCATTTGTCTATTATTGATAGATGTCCAAAATACTTTTTGTATTCCTGATTTTGAATTATTTGTAGGCGGACAAACGGGAATTGGTGCAGTTGAAGATAATCGCAGACTGTGTGAATTTATTTATCGCAACTTGGGAATAATTACCCAAATTATTCCCACATTGGATACTCACACAGCGATGCAAATCTTTCATCCTATATTCTGGGTAAATTCCCAAGGAGAACACCCAATACCAGCCGCAACCAACATTACACCCACAGATATTGAAAACGGTATTTGGCAAGTTAATCCAGCGGTTGCTAATAGTCTCAATCATGGTGATTATGACTTATTAGCAAAACAGGCTTTTCATTATGTTCAACAACTCAGCCAAGATGGAAAATACCCGTTAACAGTGTGGCCTTATCATTCTATGTTAGGTGGAATTGGTCATGCTTTGGTTTCATCAATAGAGGAAGCAATATTTTTTCATAGTATCGCCCGTCAAAGTCAAATCCAATTTGAATTAAAAGGGGAAAATCCGTTAACAGAAAATTATTCTATTTTACGTCCCGAAGTTTTAATAGGATTTGATAATCAACCCATTGGACAAAAAAACACAAATTTAATTAAACAACTTTTAGAATATGATGCGGTGATTATTGCTGGACAAGCTAAAAGTCATTGTGTTGCTTGGACAATTGACGATTTATTAACAGAAATTAAACAGGTAGATCCTACCCTCACAAAGAAAATTTATCTTTTAGAAGATTGCACTTCTCCTGTTGTCGTTCCTGGTGTAGTTGACTATACAGAACAGGCTAATAACACATTTGCTAAATTTGCAGAAGCGGGAATGCACATTATTCAATCAACTGAAGAATTGGTAATTGGTAATTGGTAATTGGTCAGTGGTTGGTTATTTTATTCTTCCTTCTTCCTTCTTACTCCTGAACTCCTGAACTCCTGACTCCTGACTCCTGACTCCTTGACTCCTGACTCCTTGATTCCTGACTCCTCACTTTAAAAATTCCTGGGGATTTTTGGCTTCCCAACCTAAATAACCGCTAGAACGCATTTCAAAATGAAGATGGGGTTGAGTAGAGGTTGGTTGTCCTGTAGTTCCCACTGCTCCCAAAATATCGCCTTTGTTGACCGTTTGACCTAAAGTAACTTTGATGCTGTCAAGTTGGGCGTAACGGCTTTGTAAGCCACCTGCGTGGTTAATAATGACTAATTTGCCGTAGCTACCCTGTTCCTTGGCAAAGACGACGATTCCAGGAGCGATCGCTGCCACAGGAGTATTTACTGGTGCTAACAAATCTACACCACTATGAAAGAAAACGTCTCCTGTTACCGGGTGATATTGCCAACCATAAGCTAATCCAAACTCTGTCACACTCGGTAAGGGATAACCAGCAATGCTTTCAGGAGGGGTACTAGGAGCGGTAGCAATTACCTCAGCAGCAGGAGTAGTAGTAGTATTAGTTACCCCTGGAAGTATTGGTAAAAAGACAAATTTAGGGGTTTTCTGACAACCATTGATTTCAAAGACTGTATCTGGACGAACTTTATATTTAGATGCGATTTGTCGCCAGCTTTGATTACGAGGAACTTCCACAACAATGCCATTAAAAGGCAGGATTTGCAATTCTGTACCCGGACTTACCACCCCGTTCTTCACAGATGGATTGATGCCAATAATGGTTTCTGGTGATAGATTATAGCGACTAGCTATACTTGCTAAAGTTTCACCAGGATTAACTTGATGACGTTGAATACGAGCCAAGACGGGAACAGGACAATTCCCGGTTTTAGCATTAACGCTTTGTGATTGTAATAAGGTGGATAATAACCCTAACGTGCTAAATAAGCTCAAAAAACATAGTGAACGATAGGAAAATTTCATGTAAATAAGTCCAGAAATCGCTAATTTTTAGATTTTAGTGGGGAATTGTTAAAGATAGGATAAAGTTTTTCCTCTATCTTTCTACTATCTATTTTGAGTAAATTCATGATGAAATCTAAGAATTAGGAGTCAGAAGTCAGGAGTCAGGAGTCAGGAGTCAGGGGGAAGAATTAGATTCACAGTAGGAATAGTCTCAAAGTTATAAGTAAATGAACGGTTTCAACGCTTATTCCTTGCACGTAATTCACCTTTTTTAATACTGAAACTCTTAATATATCTAGATTTTCGGTTTATATGGCTAATGCTACGTTATTAGCAAGCCCTAAATATGGTTCTCGAATATGCTGACAAATTTTTGATATTTATGCTCAGATAATCTGTTCACTGAACGTTTGCTTGATTACACTAAATATATACAGCAGATGGCAAATCAATGAAGTACAGGATCTAAATTCAAAGCCTAACAGCAAAACGGTTTTACTTCTTCCTTCTTTTTTCTTTTTTCTTCCTTCTTTCTTTCTTTTTGACTTCTGACTCCTTCTTTCTTCTTCTGACTCCTGACTCCTGACTCCTGACTCCTGACTCCTGACTTCTGACTCCTTCTAACTATGAATGTATCTTGGAAACAACTGGCTGTGTATCTAGGTTTGGTGGTAATTGGTTCTGGTGGTGGTGTATTTGTTAGTCGTTATTTTTGGACGCACAATCTTTCATTTCAACAGTTAAAAAATGTGGCAGTAACTTTACCTGCTGAGTCTATTGTTCCTCAACCTGTCAATGGCATACCTAACACTCCGGGAAGTGATAATATCAATTTTATCGCCACTGCTGTCGGTAAAGTTGGCCCTGCTGTTGTGCGAATTAATGCAATTCGTAAAGTATCAAATCCAATAACTGAGGCTTTTAAAAGTCCCTTATTTCGGCGTTTTTTCAAAGATGATGAACAAACTATACCTTCGGAAAAAATTGAGCGAGGGACGGGTTCAGGATTTATACTCAGCGAAGATGGTAAATTAATAACTAATGCTCATGTAGTAGAAAATACAGACACGGTTCGAGTCACCCTCAAAGATGGGCGGAGTTTTGAGGGGAAGGTGGTAGGGGTTGATACGGTGACAGATATAGCCGCAGTCAAAATTTCCGCCCATAATTTGCCAATAGTCAAGTTAGGTAATTCCCAAAATTTAATTCCTGGACAATGGGCGATCGCTATTGGTAATCCATTAGGCTTAGATAATACTGTTACCATTGGCATTATCAGCGCTATGGACAGAACTAGCGCCCAAGTAGGCGTTCCTAATAAGCGCGTGAGTTTTATCCAAACAGATGCCGCCATTAATCCTGGCAATTCTGGTGGACCGCTCTTAGATGCTCAAGGACAAGTTATTGGCGTAAATACTGCTATCCGTGCTGATGCTCAAGGACTTGGTTTTGCTATCCCCATTGAAACCGCTTTTCGTGTAGCTAATGAACTATTTACCACAGGAGAAGTTGCTCACCCTTTTTTAGGAATCGAGATGATAGACATTTCCACAACGACAAAAGAGCGACTGAAAGCAGAAGATCAACTAGACGTTCAGCAAGACGTGGGAATTGTCATCAGAAAAGTCCTAGAAAAATCACCAGCACAAACGGGAGGATTACTTCCTGGTGACGTGATTCAAAAAATTAATGGTAAACAAATCAAAATTGCGGCTCAAGTCCAGAAGATAGTCGAATCGAGTACCGTTGGTGACATTCTTGCCATAGAAGTCAACCGCAATGGGAAAACTCAAGTCTTTAAAGTCCGTTCGGGAAATTATCCTCAATAGTAGAGAACAGGGGGAGTTGGGGAGTTGGGGAGGTAGGGGAAGTAGGGGGAGTTGGGGAGGTAGAGGAATAATTGTTCTTTGTTCTTCCTGATCTTCTGACTCCTGACCCTTCGACAAGCTCAGGGCATCGCTCCTGACTCCTAACTCCTACTGATTGGATAAATGTTCCAATTGCATCCTCTGTTCCATTTGGCGGAGAAAATAACCTGTCATCATTGCCGATGCTAGTAGTCCCGCTAGATTATCCCGGTCTGTGGTAATTTGCACATTAAAATGTTCTGTCGGTATCACTCCCACGAGTCCTTGGACGTTCTGGGAAATGATTTGTTTAATTTCGGGGCTGACAGCTTGGGCGACACGGGCTAAAACTTCAGGAGATTGATGCTGTAAATATTTCAGTAACTGATTTGGGTTGTCCCCAAAGCGATCATTCAGAAGTTGATTAGGGTGTTGCTCAGAGTCGTCTTGCAAAAAGTCAGGATCAAACACCATTGGCGATTTATATTAGCTTAACTGCTGATTTTACTCTAAACCATATTCATAGGGTAGCGTATTTTCTACAGAGAAAAGGGAATAGAGAATAGAGAATATAGCGGTATGCACTGGAATAAGATACAGAATCTACAGTAAAAGTTATATGCTAAGAGACTTCTGACTCCTGACTCCTGACTCCTGCTATAGTTTTTTAATTTTGAATTGTTTCCTCCTCTGCCTCTAATCCTGCTAACTCCAGTTCTAGTTGTTGTTCTTTCGCTGGAATTGCCAAAATTTGGGGTAGTTGTTCGATTTGAAAATACTGATGAAATTTTGGTGTTATTTGCAGGGAAAAGGAGCGAGAATCACTCTCTCGGCGTTTGCGAACGAAACCGGATTCTACCAATTCTTGAACGTGCTGATAAGCTCCCGACCCCCGTAAATTAATCAATTCGCTTTGCAATATGGGATTATGGAGGGCGATCGCGGCTAATGTCCGTAATGCCCCGACTCCAAGTTCTACTGGTATTATAGTTTGCACTAGATCATGAAATTCTGACCGCAGTTGTAAACTATAACCATGTTCAGTTTCTACGACTTCTAAAGCTGTATCTCGTCGGGAATAATTCTCAATTAGTTCGATAATTCCTTCTTCTGCTGTGAGGCGATCGCATTTCGCGTATTCAGCAATTTCACTTAGAGACAAGGGTTTACCCTTTAAATAAAGAATCGCTTCTATTTTGCCGGCTATAGGTATATTCTTGGGCATTTGTCAGTTGTCAATGGTCAGTGGTCAGTGGTCAGTTGTCAGTTGTTATTAGCTATTCTCTATAACTAAGTATAAATTCGGCGATCGCTAGATCTTGAGGAGTGGTAATTTTTAAATTAGTCTCTTCTCCCGAAACTATTGTCACCTCAATACCGCATTTTTCAAACAATGCCGCATCATCAGTCACTTCCCAACCTTGACGGATACCTTCAGCATGGCACTGTTTTAACAATTTGACATCGAACCCTTGGGGGGTTTGAGCCGCCCAAAGTTGTTTACGCTCTGGCGTACTTCTAATTATGCCATTATCATCAACAACTTTAATGGTATCTTTGACAGGTACAGCCGCAATTAAGCCAAAACAATTAAGAATTGCCTCAGAACAAGCGTTAAATAAATCTGGGGTTGCCAAACAACGAGCGCCATCATGAATCAATACCTGTTTCGCATGACTTGGCAATGCCTGTAAGCCATTATAAACTGACTCTTGACGGGTAGAACCACCAGAAATTAATTCTATTGTTTTTTTCAGCTTTAAGTCAGCGATAATAGACTTGAACTCGTCCCAATCTTGAGGTTGAGAAACGATTCCTATCCAACTAATAGAACTTGCGGCTTCTGTCGCCAACAAAGTCCAAGCAATCAAGGGTTTTGAGTGTACCTGTAATAAAAGTTTATTACGATCAGCACCCATTCTTTTGCCACTTCCAGCGGCGGGAATTAGTAAATGCACAACTTTTCCTTAATCTTTAATTAAATAAATTCAAAATACCCATTGTTGCAGAAGAACTTCACTCACAAAATCTAAAAACTCTTCTTCTTTCTTCTTTCTTCCTGACTCCTGACTCCTGACTCCTTGATTCTCAATACCTATATTCTCCTAAAATATAAAACGATAAACGTTAATAAATATTATGCGTGTAGTAGCCCTTGTACCTGGTTCAATTGATAACCAAATTCTTTTTTTTGCCACTCTTGATGATCTTAAGCGTTATTATCCCGACGCGCAGATAGATGTCATTGTCGAACCCAAGTCAAAGGCTGCTTACCGAGTCAGCAAGTCAGTTCATGATGTATTAACTTTTGACTACAAAGATCGGAATAGTTTAGCTGATTGGGGTAACTTAGTTGGTATGATCCGCGATCGTGAGTATGATGTCGCTATTATTGTCGGACAAAGTTGGTTAGTAGGCTTGCTAATGTGGTTAACAGGAATACCCACACGCATTGGCTACCAAGGACAAGGTGCGGTTTTTTTGACTAATCCCATTACACCCAACCTATCCCAATATGTGGCAAAAGTGTACCATGACCTACTCAAACCTTTAAAGATTAATACTTCTTGTCCACCCCTATCAGTAAATGTGCCTAAAGTAGACATTGAATGGGCGCAAGAGGAACAAAAGCGTTTAGGCGTAAATGAATCAGGCTTTATTCTCATCAATGCGGGTGAAACTAATTTAGATACAACCTACCCTTTAGAAAGTTGGCAAAATATCATTGCAGCTTGCCAAGAAAAACAACCAGATTTACCCGTTGTTGTCATTAAAGAAGCTGATAATGAGTTGTTTGTGCGCTCAATTTTAGAACATTGTCACAATATTAAAGTTACTTCCCCCGATGATATTGGTAAATTAACCGCCATCATTGGTGGTGCTAGTTTAATGTTGTCTGTAGAAAATAGTCTTCTGCAACTGAGCATAGCGGTAGAAACATATACAATAGCCTTGCTTAATTCTACTGATTCAGAAAAATTATTACCTACAAGTGAAAAAGTCTTAGCTATTACCTCACCCACAGGAAAGTTAGCAGATATTGCACCCCAAATAGTCTTGGAAAAAATTTGGGGAGGTTAGCTATTATCAATTTTGGAGTCAGGAGTCAGGAGTCAGGAGTCAGGAGTCAGGAGTTAGGAGTCAGGAGTACCCCTGTTAAGGTGTACTAAGAAATGAACTAATAAAAAGCTGAAACCCTTGCTAAAAGAGGAATAGGAGCACTATTAACCGAAAAAGACAGCAAAAGTTGTCAAGTACACAAACAATTCAATATGAGATGATTTGAGTGAAAGTAGAAATGATGTGGGTGTTGTATCATGCTGAGTCCAATATTTGAACGGTTTGCCGAAGTATCACCAATCACAGTAATGCTAAGAGCAACATTAGAAAGAATATTTAGCGCAGAACTTCTAGATGAAATATTTGAAGCCACAAGAAAAAAGCAATACACCCAAGAGTTATTGTTTTCAACAGTAGTAGGAATCATGAGTTTAGTAGTGTGCAACATCCGGCCATCAATAAGTGCAGCATACAAAGCATTTGAAAAAGAAATTGGAGTATCGCGTGTAGCTTTTTACAGCAAAATAAATGGAATTGAGCCACAAGTATCTCAAGCATTGTTACGCTACAGTAGCAATCAATTAGCACCGATAGTAGAAGAATTAGGAGGAAAACAACCAGAAATATTACCTGGTTATCGAATCAAAATCATTGATGGTAATAATTTGGCAGCTACGGAACATCGATTATCGGTTTTGCGTAACGTTGAAGGCGGACCATTACCGGGGAAATCCCTCGTAGTCATCGACCCAGTTTTAATGCTAGCAATTGACCAATTTCCCATCGAGGATGCTTACACGCAAGAAAGAGCTATATTCAATGAAGTGCTGGAAACTACAGTAGCACGAGACGTTTGGGTGGGGGATAGAAATTTTTGTACCTGTGGATTTTTAGTAGGTGTGGCGCAAAGAGATGGATATTTCGTCATTCGCCAACATGCTTCCATGCCCTATCAAGTATTGGAGGAATTAAAGGAAGTTGGTGATTCACCAACTGGCAAAGTTTTTGAACAAGATGTCGAAATTAAATGGGAAAACCTGGTAATTACTGCTCGTCGTGTGGTTGTTCGTTTAAAGGAACCAACTCGTGATGGAAATGCAGAAGTGGCTGTATTTACCAATCTCATCACAACAGATGCCAGTGCTACTTTAGTTTCACAAATTTACCTTAAACGTTGGACAGTGGAAGGCTTATTCCAAGTTTTGACTGATACTCTAGA
>NZ_VIKX01000304.1 GCF_009711935.1 Dolichospermum sp. UHCC 0259
AACTTTAGTTTGTTGCTGATTACGTTTCATAGCATTGTCCTTTGATTAACGAATTACTTACTTGTATCTCGCATAGATAGCATCGACAGATGCCTTCTGAATTAAGATTCACTTTTTGATTGCTGAAATTCAGTTGCAATTATTGTCTTCAATTCTGTTGGTTATATTAGCTACGCTCTCCAATAAAATGCCCCGATTCAAATAATTCGGGGCATAATAATTAATCTTCAACTTCTAAATCTTCGTCATCTTCATCCTGTTCAAAATCGTCATCTATCCAGTCATCTGAGTTATTACTTAAACCATTAAGTCCCTCCATGCGTTTAGAGCGAGCAGCTTTATGAGCAGCACGTCTATCTCGAATTTCATCCAGATTATTCAAGCCGTAAAGTTTGCGGGCATAATTCACCAATTCTTTCAATGGTGTGTTCAGGTAATCGTTACGAAACTGTGTGTTATGTTTTTCCCAATCAAACTCTTGTTCATTAAATCGGGCGGTAGCTGCTAATTCTCTCCCCGATTCTTCCCGTAATACCTCAATTACCATCAAATGGACTTTCTCCTGATAAGTAATTACTCGCTCTAAAGCTGGAATATGCTTTTTAGTTTTAGAGGTAGAGACTGTTTTAGTGGCTTTGCGAGTCTTCAGCATGAGAATTACTCCTTGATATTTTCTGTTTTTCTCATAGAAACCGCATCGAAAGATGCAATTCGCTGAAATTCCAATTCGTTCATTCTTTCCAAACTTTGTTTTACTAAATTTAGTTTTTTATAGGCATTGCTGTTAGCATCACTTGACAGATGATTCCTACTTCGTCATACAAGCTATGGCTCATAGGATAAACTTTTGTGCTTTTAATTACATGAAATTAAATGTTTTCAGTTTCTAATTAATTCCGCATTTAGACAATGACAATTTATAACTTTAAAAGTTTGTTTAGTATTTTATAAAAGTGGTAATTTTGATTCTTCCACATTATTTTGTTCAAAGTCAATAAAAAAATAACCTGTATTGTTGGTAGCAA
>NZ_VIKX01000305.1 GCF_009711935.1 Dolichospermum sp. UHCC 0259
GGCGTTAGTCAATGAACTGGGCATCGAAATTCGCATCGCTCATTATCCGCCCTACACCTCCAAGTATCCCATTGAGCATCGTTTGTTTCCTCATCTTTCTCGCGTGTGTCAGGGGGTAATTTTTGAGAGTGTTCAGACTGTTAAAGACCTAATGGCAACGGCAACAACTCGCACAGGACTTAAAGTGTTTACCACGATTCTCGATAAAACCTATCAAACAGGTCGAAAAGTGGCTCTTGATTTCAAATCAAACATGAAGATTGTTTTTGATGAATTCTTGCCGCAATGGAATTACACCGCTAAACCAGAATTACAGGTTATTTAATCCACGATCCTAACCTTAAAATTTGTAAGTTTTCAACAATTCACCGTTGATTTAGCCGTGCAGTCTGGTAACTGGTTTGCCGCCTTAGAGTTAGCAGAGGAAGGCAAAAACGCCTGTTTAGGTTGGCTGTTACCTGATTTGCTTGAAGATTCAACTTGCATACCTAATCAACCCAAACTAGCCCAAATCCAACAACTTCTCAATCCCACCACAGCCATAGTTTACTGGCATCTCAGCCCCTACGCCCTCCACACCTTCATCCTCATCGAGAACAAACCACCCGTTGTTCTGCAAACCTCCAGCCAAAACTTACAGCAATTTGAAACCTGGACAAAAACCTGGAACGAAGAATACAGCAAACACCGCAAAGGTAAAGATTCCCTACCAGAAGCACAACCCACTTGGCGAGATCACCTACCCTCAACACTACAAAAACTCAGCGAAATTCTCGACATAGCCGCCATTGTCAACATCATCAATGATCAAGAATCCAACTCCATTCAAAACCTAATTTTAATACCTCACCGCGACTTACACCTATTCCCACTCCATGCAATATTTCCTGATAACTTCACTATCAGCTATTTACCCAGCGCCCAAATAGGGATTAACTTAAAAAAATTCAACCCCAACCCCACCCCAATTCATCAATTACCCATACTCAGCATCGAAAACCCCAATCATGAAGGCTACGGTAGCTTACCATACGCAGAAATAGAATCAGCCGCCATCAATCAACTATTCCCAATTTCTCAACAACTCGACGAAGAGAAAGCCACCAACCAAAATGTTATCAACGCCTTGCAAAATAATTACGGTATTTTGCACTTCACCGGACATGGTTTTTATAACTTCAACAATCCCCTAAAATCTGCTTTAGTATTAAGCGGCAAAGACTTATTAACACTAGAAGAAATTTACAATATTCCCAACTTAAATAAATATCAACTTGTCACCCTTTCCGCTTGTGAAACAGCCATTACCAACCAACAAACCATCACGGCGGAATATGTAGGTTTAGTCAGTGCCTTTCTTGCCCAAGGAGTAAACACCGTCATTAGTACACTATGGACTGTACCCGACATCTCCAGTGGCTTTTTTATGGTTTACTTTTATTGGCAACTAAAAAAAGGGAAACCACCAGCGCTGGCATTAAAAAAATCTCAAAAATGGTTATCTAATTTAACATTTGCCAAACTAGAGAGAATTTATAAATTAATCTTCTCCAAACTACCCAGAGAAGAAGTACCACTACGTCCATTTATTCGCCCATATATTGCAGCCATACCATCAATGTCTATTGCCGAAAAACAGCAAAAACTATATGCAAATCCTTATTATTGGGCAGGTTTTACCATTACAGGCTTTTAACTTAATTTAAAACCAACAAAAAACCCCGACTCCTTAGAGGGTGTTTGAAAACTTTTTCGTGTGGGATATGACACCCGCAGATCCCCCTAAATCCCCCTTAAAAAGGGGGACTTTGAGGAATTTAGCCCCCCTTAAAAAGGGGGGTTGGGGGGATCTCGATTAATTCTGATACTTTTCAAACATCCTCTTAAAGAAATCTGGGTTCTGAAAGATATTTAATTCAGCCTAAATAATCTCCTGTTGCAAAACCCTAACCTGCTCAATAGATAATTCAGTAACTTGAGCAACTTGTTCTAAACTCATACCAATTCCCAACAAATTCAAAGCCACCTTTCTTGCTGTTTCAACCTTACCTTCAACCTTACCTTCAGCTTTACCTTCAGCCTTACCTTCAGCTTTACCTTTGGCTATACCTTTGGCCTCACCTTCTTCAAGAATTTCTTGATAAATCACTGATTCACGCATAATTTTATGATTTAGTCTCCTGTTGCAAAACCCGAACCTGCTCAATAGATAATTCAGTAACTTGAGCAACTTGTTCTAAACTCATCCCAATTCCCAACAAATTTAAAGCCACCTTTCTTGCTGTTTCAGCCTTACCTCTAGCTTCACCTTTAGCTTCACCTCTGGCTTCACCTTTGGCCTCGCCTTCTTCAAGAATTTCTTGATAAATCACTGATTCGCGCATCATCTCACTCCTAAAGATTTTCTTAATTACATTTCTATCTAATACCAACCCTGCTAAAATACTGGTAGCAGCGGCTATATCCCGTTGTTGCTGTTGGTCTTTAATTGCTGCCACAGCTTGTGCTACCTGGCTTAATACTATTGTAGGATCTTTTGTCTGACTTAGCACAGCAAATGGCAATAACCCAGGAACGCTCATAAACCTTTCTGTTGGTTGCTCCCATAGACGGATAACTTCAAAATCATGGTAAGTATTGCTTAACTTAAAACTGTTTTTATGGACTAACTCAGAACCTGTTTTTCGCAAATAAATCACTACTTGTCGCATTTCTTTATGAGGGAATCGCCGATACCCTCTTACCCGGTAATCTAACATCCTAAAGGGTATATGATCTTCAGGGTCTGTTTGAAATTCGATATGTAGCACTAAATTATCCGATTGTAATAATATTAGTGAATCAGCGCGGATTGGTTCATTTGATAATTCTGTAGGGCTAAGTTCTGTTAATTTAATTGGTGAACCTAGTAACCATGTTGCTAAATCGTCTTTAAAATTCTCGGCGAGATATTTACAGATATTGTCGTACATGATATTGAAAAGCCTTCACAATCTATTCAGCTATTTAGGGTAGACATTGAAAAGTTTGATTAATGTTAACCTAAATGATGTCAAATAAAATTAAGCCACCAGTTTTTTGTATCTACCTTCTACCAAATTTACCATGAAAGACAACGATATTATCAATGTATTTGCTTTTTTAACTGCCCTTGGTCAGTTAGATACACCACTGCCTTTTGATATTCAATCTCAAATTAATAATATTGGTAAAGCTATAGAGTTAAATTCTAGCAATATTCGTGGTTTGGATTTAATAGCTGAAAGTTATCCAGATTTAGATCATATTTATCAGCAGGAAGTCTTTAAAATTCGCGGTCTTATCGGTGAACGAAACAAAAGTTTACCACCCGAACCTTTAAGCAATAAACCAACTAATGAATTGACGAATGCAGCAGTTAATGTTTTTAATAGTTATGATTCTGTAGATACTGCTAAAAAAGTTGCCACCTCCAATTTCATAACCAAAGTTCTCGCATTTATTACAGGTAACGCAAATAATGACTGAACAAATTATTTATCCCACTATTAATTTATTTCTCTATGATTTGAAAGATGGTTTAGGAGAAGATGAAACCAAGGTAAATAAAAATTGTGAAAACTTCTGCCGAAAAATATACAATGATCTTGATGAAAAGGAGTTTACGCAAAAAGTAGCACAATTTAATAAATATAAAAATTTTGATTCTGAAGATATAGAACTTCTAGAAACTGGAATTAGAAACTTTCCTAGTCCTTTAGATGGCTATTACTACCCTTTACAAGTTAATGATACTTATTCATTGTTAGTTGATTATTCCGGTAAATTAGATGCTAATGGTAAACCTAATGATGATGTCCAAAATATTGATGATCAACCGTTTTTAAAACTCACAAGAGAAATAAATCAATTGATTGGAGAACAACCGGGAACAATTGGCCAAACTTTGTTATTATGGGGAAAGCTAACCAGCCCTAAAACTGATGTAGAAATAGAAGAAATAGCTCAAAAATGCTATACTCAAGTTGTTAATGATTATAATTGGCGACGAGATTTAATTGGTGAAGGTAATTTAGGTGAAGGTAAACTTTTTGAAGTATGGTATCATCCCCAAAATTTAGAAGTAGAAAGTAAAGATTTTTGGAATAAATTTCGACAATTAAATCAACATATTTTAATTTGGTTATTTCCTGAGCATATTTCACCTGATGAAATGCGAAAACAGGTACAGAAATTATATCAAGATTTTTTAAAACTGTGGCAATATCGTCATAAAATAGTTTGGGCATATTATCAAAGTCGCTATCAAAAACGTATTCTCAAACAAGAATATGTTGATGTTCAACCTTCAATTAAACAAGCTGGTCAGTTAACTCGATTATTGCAAACTAATAATTTAAGGTTGAGTGATTTACAAACAACTTTGACAAACAATTTAATTAATCTCTCCGATTATACCATTGCTTTAAATTTTTTAGAAAATCACAGTCGCACAATTAAGCTAAATTTATATAATTACAAATTAAGATTAGTTGAAATCGCCAAAAAATATCCAGGTAGTGATTTAGAAGTTTTAAAGAGGTTTAGTGAAAGTGAAATTTACGCGCAAAAATATCAACTTCAAGTAGATGCAGATTATGAGAATCTTAGCCCTGGTTTAGTTCTGTTGCAAAATCTTAATAGCACTGTCCAAGGTATTATTGATTTAGAGCAAACGAAAAGCGATCGCACTTTAAATACTACCATAGCGATCGCAGGTGTGGGACTAGCCACCAGTCAAATAGCCTCAGCAGTAATTCTCGCTACACCCAATTCATATAAAGAGAATCTGTCGTTTAGAGTTGAAGTTTTTATTTGGAGTGTAGGTATTGGCATCATCTTTGCCTTCATCATCTCGATCATTATCCGCATCCGCGATCGCCGCTAATTTATCTCACCTAGCTTTTACCTTTTTCACTACTTCCGGATCACTACCAGCCTGTGAATCTGCTCAATCTATTTAAATGCTCAAGCTCTTGCTTGAGCAGCTAATTTAAGCCAACAAACCACTAAACTGAAGTGAAGGCAGGAGAAATTCAATATCCTACCTATTCCCTATTTTCTGTCTTTAGTGAAACAATAAGGAGTATTTAACAATGCTGGCTTATCTTCTGGCGTTGGTAGTCGCTTTTGGCAGTCTCGCCATTTACTTATCAGCCTTCCTTTTTCCAGAAATCCATCGCAAGAATGATTTTATCTGGAGTGGTGTTGGGCTATTCTACGCTTTAGTATTATGGATTTTTGCACCTCAGATTACTGGGGGTTTGTTACTGGGTCATTTAGCTAGTGTGGCATTGTTGGTGTGGTTTGGTTGGCAAACTCTGTCATTACGGCGACAACTTGCTCCCGCAGGACAACAAACTCCTCTCCCCAGCCCTGAGCTAATTAAGGTGAGTTTTCAAGAACAAATGTCAAAGTTTTCTGTGAAAGAGAAATTTGGACAGTTATCAAGCTTCGTTGCTAGTGTGTTTGGTGTTGCTAAAGCGAAAATACAACAGACTGTGAATAAAAAGCCTGTGATTAAAACTGCTGAAGAGATTTTGCAAACAACTACCACTAAAGCAACGCCACCTTCAAAATTAGCAGATGGTTTGGTAACTATTATTTCAGTCAATGAAGCTGAAGCGAAAACGGAAGGTTTGTCACAGGAGACTCTTTCCCAATCACCTGTTTTAGAAATGGTAGAACCAGCACCAACCCCACCCCCAATCATTGAGTCAGGAGAACAACAGGTAATTCCGCCAATAGAAGGGTCAACTGAAACTGTGGTAGAGGTAACTCAGACTGAGGTTGTGATTTCAGAGTCACAGGTAGCCGGGGCAAATGAAACTGTAGTAGAGATAACTCAAACTGAGGTGGTTATTGCCATAGAAGAAACTAGCGAAATGGCAAATTCGCCAGAAATAAGTTCCCCAAATTCAGTGACATCGGAGTTATTAGCCGCAGAAGCAGCCGAAAAAACTGATATAACCGTTGAGGAAGTTAATCCAGTTGGGGAAGCATTGCCAGAACAGACACCTTTAAATAAACCAATTGAGGAGTAATTAAGGGGATTTACGCTGCTGATTCTGATAAATCAAGGGAGTCTGGGCAATTTATGATATTGCTGCCGCTGGATTGAATCCCAGTTGGGATAATAAACGCTCAATATCAAAATGCTCGGACATTAATTGACGAATGCACTCTATTTTAATAGGTTCATGGACGCGGACTTGACCAAAGGTGCGGTCAATTATCTCTACTGTGGTGAGGGTATCGAGATCCACTGATAAAATCGGGATTTCTAACTCTTCGGCACGGTTGAGGATAAAGGCAGGAGGTGGCAGTTGTCCAGTCAGGATCAGGCATTGGGTAGATGTTTCTAGGGCTGCTTGTTGAATTTCAACGCGATCGCCTCCTGTGACTACTGCCATATTCCGACGTTTGCGGAAGTATTTGACAGCGGAGTTGACGTTCATCGCCCCAATGGCTAAACTTTCGACTAATAAATCTAGGCGATCGCTCCGACAGAGAACTTCCGCGTTTAACTGCTTGACTAATTCCCCGACACTCACACTGCGAAGGATATCGCTTTTAGGCAATGTTGCTAGTACCGAAATCCCCTGTTTTTCTAAGAATGGGCGTAAGAGTATGTGAACTAACTCTAATTTTTCTTGAGGGACTTCGTTAATCACCACACCCATTAACCGTTTGCCTAATTGCTGTTTAGCAAACAATAACGCCTCTACAGAAGTTAATGATTGATAACGGCTAATTAGCAGTACAGGAGCATCTAATTTTTCTGCCAGTTCCAGCAAGGATAATCCAAATAAATTTCCTTCTGATAAATTAGCAGGCCCTTCTAAGATTACCAAATTACTCTTTGGTATTTGTGAATACTTCTGTACTAATAACTCTTGATAGTTAGTTGTATCTTCTCCCTGTAAGCGTTTCTGGGCGGTAATTTCATCCAAAGACAATAAGGTGGGAGCAATGCGGTTGTCTGGCAGGTTAAGGTTATGAGTAATGAACTGGACATCTTCTTCAACTACTGTTCCGGCAGATGTCTTGACAAAATTACCCAAAGGTTTGCCATAAGCGATATCCAAACCTTTTTGTTTTAGCTGATGAGACAAACCTAAAACTGTTGCAGATTTGCCACTGTAAGCTTCAACTGATCCAACCAGCAAGTATTTAGCAAGTGTTGGCACGTATGCACTCCTAATTTCAAAAGTTTGTACAACTCAGCTAGGTGTCTACTAATTTTAGTGCAATAGGCGGAAGGTAAATAGCTTTAGCAATCTTAATCAAGTAAATTTTTAAAATTAAATGGGAATAAATCTAGCTGTGGTAGCTATTGTAGCGATTTTAATCAAGATAAAAATATTTGCTTAAATAGGTAGTTTATGCTTGTTAGTATACAAAAGCGATGATATTGAAGATTTAATTTCTTCTCATGTCATTAGATGATCTGGATTTGCTTCGTAATCAGTAATCCAAAGCTTGATAGATACTGTACAATTAATGTAGCTGGCTTAATAAAATATGCGTAACATGAAATCCCTGTAGAGACGCTCCATGTAACGTCTCTACAATCTGGATCTGTCTATTATGATTAAACTATAACTAAAGCAGCACTTTAGTTAAACAAGGCTTTTTCACTTTTTAATAGTTGACAATACTTAGCTGACCAATACTATTAATTTCGGTAATGGAACTATAATTCCAAACATTTTCAAAGACTAATTTTTCGTTACGGCTGGTGTTAGAATCATAGCTAATTTCTGTAACAAATCTTAAGTCGGATCTCGACAAATCAAGATTACCTTGGCGTAGTTGGCTAAATTCGATGACTTCTGGGTTTAAGAAGTATTTTCCAGCTTTTTTGTCAATCAGTCTAGCGCCCCTAGTATTGTAAAATGGTATCCAGCGATTGTTTTGACGAGCATAGATTGTGTAAACTACATTTGCATATCTAGTAACTGGTTTTTCTAGGATATCTAGTTGTAATACTAAGGCTTTTTGATTGGAATTGACTAATCTTCCTATCTTGAATAAGCCATTCCAGTCTTTGACTCTAAAAGCTTTGGATGAATAGCGTTTTTCTTTTCTTTGATTTTCGCGTCTATTATTATTATAATAATCACCCCTGCGAGAGTTGTTATTATAATTATCTGCGGTTGTGGTTGTGTTTGTGCTGACGTTGGTTAGCTGAGTAATACTATTAATTTCGGTAATTGAGCTATAATTCCAAACGTCTTCAAAGACTATTTTTTCGTTACGGCTATTGTTAGAATCATAGTTGATTTCTGTGACAACTCTTAAGTCGGATCTCGATAAGTCAAAATTACCTTGGCGTAGTTGGCTAAATTCGATGATTTCTGGATTTAAGAAGTATTTTCCAGCTTTTTTGTCAATCAATCTAGCACCCCTAGTATTGTAAAATGGTACCCACTGATTGTTTTGACGAGCATAGATTGTGTAAACTACATTTGCATATCTAGTAACTGGTTTTTCTAGGATATCTAGTTGTAATACTAAGGCTTTTTGATTGGAGTTGACTAATCTTCCTATCTTGAATAAGCAATTCCAGTCTTTACTGCGATAGTATTTGGATGAGCGATAATTTTCTTTTCTACCATATCCACTGTTACGATTATTTCTGTAATCACGATCTCTCCGACGATTATTTCTGTAATCATCATCATCGTCGTCATCATCACGATCTCTCCGACGATTATTTTTGTAATCATCATCATCGTCGTCATCATCATCATCACGATCTCTCCGACGATTATTCTGTTTATGATCGTCTTTTTTAGAAATGAGAAGGTTGGATTTTTCTCCACTGGAGAGATTGGTGAATGAGTTGTTTCTCTCTTCTATGTTAACAGTTTTCCCTTGTATATCGAGTATTTCTGTTGTTAAAGAAAAAACCTGAGAGGGAACTGACACAACAGCTAAGAGAGAGAAACTTGTAACTGTTAGAGCATTTTTGCACAAAGAAGTAAACAAATACTTATGTGACATAGTTGTTTTCTGCATTTATTGGTAGATTTTAGGACTTTGCTTATAACAGTATCGGACTGAATATGGTATTTCTAAGTTCCCAACGCTGTCTAATTTTGTATATTTGATTAGTGGTTTCAAGGATTGAAGAGTATATTGCAGCGAGTAACACTTCGATTATTTATGCGATCGCACTATCTGCACTTTACCTTAATTTCCTCATCTCCCGAAAGTAAACTTGCAAATCCCCTTTGATTGAGTAGAAAAAATCTCAGATTTGATATACTAAAAACGGTTGAGATATGGACTTTTGTAAAATCACGAAAACCCCAGATTTGTAGGGGTAAAGCATGAGCTAAACCCCTACCCATAAAATCAAGTAATTAAGCCGTGTTGAGTATAAATCGCATTATAGAATAGAAGCATCGTCAATGGAGCAACCTTGATGACAGTCATAAATTAAAAGAATTTGAGCGAATAATGCCAATTGATAGACCGTAATGGCACGCATAACAAGAACTACCAAACCCATTTTTTGTGCTATATAGGAAATATTAGACAAAGTTTTCTAAAGTTATTCAACGAGTATTTCATGAAAATAATCTTGAAGGAGTAGTTATGGCCGCAAAATACTTTAATCCTTATACAGATTTCGGCTTTAAGAAACTGTTCGGTGAGGAAGGCAGTAAAGATTTACTCATTGATTTTCTCAACCAACTTCTACCCATACATCATCAAATTCAACAATTAACCTTTAAAAATCCAGAAAATCTAGCTGATACCATAGCAGAACGTAGAGCCATATTTGATATTTATTGCGAAAGTAAAACTGGTGATAAGTTTATTGTGGAAATGCAAAAAGCAAAAATCAAGCATTTCAAAGATAGAGCCTTATTCTATTCCACATTCCCCATTCGTGAACAATCAGAAAAAGGCGATTGGAATTTCTTTTTACTACCCGTCTATTTTATCGCCATTTTAGATTTCGAGTATGACGAAAATACAACATCTAAATTTAGGCGCGATGTATGTCTAAAAGATCAAGATGGTGATATTTTCTTTGATAAGTTAAATTTTAAGTTTTTACAAATGCCATTATTTAATAAACAGGAAAATGAATTAATAACGCATTTTGATAAATGGTTGTATTTTTTGAAGAACTTAGAAAGTTTTAACCATATACCCGCAATACTAAATGAACCAATATTTCAGAAAGGGTTTGAAATAGCGGAAATATCTCACTTAAATGTGGAGCAGTATGAACAATACAAGAAGAGTTTAGTGCAGTATTTAGAAGTAAAAAATGTATTTGATACAGCCTTTGAAGAAGGTGAGAAGTCCGGTATTGAGAAGGTTGCCAAAGCATTGAAAGAGCAAAATATAGCTATAGAAATTATTGCAGAATCAACTGGCTTATCATACGAAGCTATTCAAAGAATTTGAACCCAAGACTTGCGATCACTAATCCACTTTTTTGTGCTATATAAGAAATATTAGGTAGAATCTTAAAATAAACTTGAGGGAACAATCATGGCTGCAAAATACTTTAATCCTTATACAGATTTCGGCTTTAAGAAACTGTTCGGTGAGGAAGGCAGTAAAGATTTACTCATTGATTTTCTCAACCAACTTCTACCCATACATCATCAAATTCAACAATTAACCTTTAAAAATCCAGAAAATCTAGCTGATACCATAGCAGAACGTAGAGCCATATTTGATATTTATTGCGAAAGTAAAACTGGTGATAAGTTTATTGTGGAAATGCAAAAAGCAAAAATCAAGCATTTCAAAGATAGAGCCTTATTCTATTCCACATTCCCCATTCGTGAACAATCAGAAAAAGGCGATTGGAATTTCTTTTTACTACCCGTCTATTTTATCGCCATTTTAGATTTCGAGTATGACGAAAATACAACATCTAAATTTAGGCGCGATGTATGTCTAAAAGATCAAGATGGTGATATTTTCTTTGATAAGTTAAATTTTAAGTTTTTACAAATGCCATTATTTAATAAACAGGAAAATGAATTAATAACGCATTTTGATAAATGGCTGTATTTTTTGAAGAATCTGGAAAGTTTTAATCATATACCTGCAATATTAAATGAACCAATATTTCAAAAAGGGTTTGAAATAGCAGAAATATCTCACTTAAATGTGGAGCAGTATGAACAATATAAGAAGAGTTTAGTGCAGTATTTAGAAGTGAAAAATGTATTTGATACAGCCTTTGAGGAAGGTGAGAAAGCTGGTATTGAGAAGGGTATCGAGAAAGGAATTGAGAAAGTTGCTAAAGCTTTGAAAGAGCAAAATATAGCTATAGAAATTATTGCAGAATCAACTGGTTTATCATACGAAGCTATTCAAAGAATTTGAGCGAATAATGCCAATTGATAGACTTTGCGATCGCATTACCGACTTTAACCCCATAATAGGCGATTCCTACGGAGCGCTTCGCTATCGCTCTCAGCTTTGAGTTAATTATCATCTTTGTTATAATTTTATCAACCTTTGCTGTACGGTAAATTATGTCTTTGCAACTCAAAATTAACTATCCAGAAACTTTACCTGATGCTGTTGGTAAAACTAGAGAACAGTTTGAACAAGAAGCAAAATGGGCAATGGCAGTTAAACTATATGAAATGAAACGTCTTTCTTCTGGTATGGCTGCGGCATTACTGGGAGTAGAGAGAGTAACTTTTATTCTCAAATTAAATGATTATGGAGTGCCATTAATTGATTTAAGTGCAGAGGAATTATTATCAGATATAGAAAATGCCTAACACCAGTGAAATTGTTATTAATATTGATTCTTTAATCTCTAATTGAAGTTTTAATTTTCTCCCATATCATTACATCATTTGGATTTGCTTCGTAATCAGTAATCCGACGATCAAGTTCTCGTTTTTGCGCTGTTGTTAAATCGGGATAAGCCTGTTCTGCTGCGATACTTTCTAAAATATCTTGTACAATCCGAATTCTATCTGCAATACTCAGGGCTTTGATTTCATTTAAAGTTACACTGATGTCCATGTTAAGTTACCTCAATAGGAAGATAAGGCATTCATCTATTTTCTAGGATAAGCGATCGCTCTCAGCTTTGAGTTAATTTGAAGGTGCGATCGCATTCTGTCTATTAACAACTAGGTTGGCAGATTTAATTAATGTGGTTTAATTGAGACCATGATCGAATTTGCTCTTTAAAATTACGCCACTCGTCATAGATTTCTTTAAATACTGGGTCTTGTTTGGCGTAGAGGTTTAACAATGCCTCGGTTTCTTTTTGTGCAGCTTTTAGAATTTCACTACTAAACTGTACTAATTCAACACCGTTGTTAGGCAGTTCTTTCAATGCCTGACTATTCTTATGCTCGTATTCAACTAATGTATTCATATAAACTTCATGACAAGCAGCCTTAAAAATTTCTTGATAGTGGGGAGGTAATTTTCTCCAAACATCCAGATTAACTTGGACATCAAATGTAGTGCTTGGCTCCCACCAACCGGGGTAGTAATAGAACTTTGCTACGTTATGTAGCCCTAACTGCATATCATCATAAGGTCCAGTCCACTCTACAGCAGAAAATAGTCCTTGTTCAAGTTTTTTTATAGATTCATCTACTGAAATTGCTTGATTCAAAGAACCATGAGGTATCATACCTAATTTTTGCAAAACTTCTGCTCCTAGCCCTGGAATACGCATGACTTTTCCTTGAAGATCATTTATGGAATTGACCTTTTCTGTAAACCACCCTCCCATTTGTCCTCCTGTTGTTCCTGCTGGAAAAGGAATTATATTTAAATCCAATTTATCTTTGTAAATTGATTGTATATAAGTCAATTCATCATTAGAACTCTTTTTGTAATTGAGCCAAGCAATCTGTTCTTGAATATTTAATCCAAAAGGAATTGCACAACCAAAAAAGAGGGATCTATATTTTGGGGTACTGTAGTAAATTCCACCATAGCCACACTGTATGTCACCTGCACTAACTTTTCTTAGTATTTCCTCTGTCTCTCCAGTTCTCTCTAGCGTAATCTCAAAGCGACCACCCGTCATTTTTTTGACCAAAGTACAGACTTTTTCTGGAGCGTCATAAAGGATAGTATTTTTAACGCTATCGCTTAAGAATGTCTGCATTTTCCACGAAACAACCGGAAATAGATCAGTTGCAGTGTTATTAGATGTAGAACGATACTTACCAACTAACCAACCAGCAGTTAATCCTGCCAGTGTACCAGCAGCAGTAGATGTAAAAATTCTGCGATTTACGGAATTTATCGGCTTTTCCCGCTTGTATGGTTGAGTTGAAAGTGTAACTGCAAGTCCTCTAAATTTGCCAGCAGCAGTCTCTATAAATTGGATATCTCCTTGGTCGTTTGGGTCAGGTAGATTGTTTATAGTTGCTTTTAGCAAAGCAGCTAGTTCATTTGCTCTGTCTTGACCTATTTCTAAACCAATAGTATTTGGCAAATCCAAAGCATAGACTCCAAGTTCTCCCCATTTGTCATGAGGCACTTTACCTTGTCGGAGTTCGTCTGCACTATGCTGGAGACATTCTTCAATCTTGTGGAAGTAATCTACAATACGCTGACGCTTTGCACCTCTAGCCTGTTTTAAACTATCGCTGACTTCAAACAACTTGGTTACAACTTCGACTAATTCCCCTAACATCCTTGACTCCTGGTATGTGATTCTCTATGAAGTTAGGCTAGGTAGCCATGCCTCTAATTTAATAATATAAGTTTAAAATGCTACAATATCATAGCCTATAAACAAATTAAGCTAAAATAAAAGAAATAGTAAGATCCTCGCTAGTATATGGTTACATCAACACAACCAACAACTCAAACCTTATACGATCAAGATTATTACCTGTGGCTGAGAACAACCATTAACCAACTTCGCACAGGACAATTTTCTGCTGTTGATTTAGAGAATTTATTAGAAGAATTAGAAACTATAAGTAGAAGTCAAAAACGCACAATTACAAATTTATTAATTAAGCTGTTTGTCCATTTACTAAAACTCAAATACTGGGATAAAGAACGAGAACGTAATCAAGGACATTGGAAAGGTGAAATTAGAACATTTCGTATACAAATAAAAGATGAACTTAAAGATAGTCCTAGTTTAAAACCTTACATTTTAGAAATATTTGATGAATGTTATCAAAATGCGAGAAAAGAAGCATCTGATCGCTCACAACTTCCTCTTGATATATTTCCCGTTATCCCCATTGGTTCATTAGAACAAATTTTAGATGATTGGTTGCCGATACAAAAAAATGAAGGATAAAAAATTCATCCTTCACCCTGCAAAATTTATGGTTTTTATTTCCTTATTTCTCAACACCTGTATGGACAGTTTTCACCCATTTGAGGCGTTTTGGTCGGAAAGACATTCGAGCCGTTGTGCTACTCATAACTACTAACCAATGCAACATATATAAACTGCCGCGCAGGGTTTGTAAAAGTAACATTAAATAGGTAGATGGTTTAAATTGTTGATCGGAACGAACGTGCTTTAAACCAGCAAACATTCCTACAACTGACATTCCCAAAGATAAGCCAGTGACAGGACCTAATACGGGGGGACGATGACGAGCGATCGCCATTAATATATCTGGTATTGCTGCTGTCGGTAAAATATACATTGTCACCATAAAGATCAACAAATCCCAAGTTTTCTTAGTCCCCATCCGGTTTTCCAGAATAAGATCCCAGTAGTCTAAATAACGTTGATAACCACCTTCTGCCCAACGGTTACGTTGATGCCAAAGGGCTGTAGCATTGGTGACACCTTCCTCTTCGACGGGAGGATAAAAAACGCATTCAATATCCCATTTATCCAGATGTAAACGGATAGTTAAATCCAGATCATCGGTGATAGTTTCCTCATTCCAACCACCGCAACTAGCCAAAGCTTGACGACGGACAAATTGACCATTCCCTCGGAGTTCACCAATGCCACCAATAGCAGTGCGCTGTTGTTGAAACCAAATATCCAACAACATTTCCGCCATTTGTCCCTTAGTCCAAAAATTCTCCTTAGCATTGGCGATCGCTTTTCGCATTTGTACCGCCCCTACCCGATCTTTTTGAAACAACGGAACTATTTGTAATAGCAAATCCGGTGTCACTTGGGCATCAGCATCAAATACAGCAATAATCTCTCCCTTTGTCAGCGGTAATACTTGATTTAATGCCCCCGATTTGCCCCCACTAGCGTCAGGATCACGCCTAAATACATTAAGTTTTTGATATTCCTGCTTGAGTTGGGCTAATAATTGCGGTGTACTGTCCGTACTATTATCATCAATAATCCAGACTTCATATTGACCATTACCGTATTCCAAATTACACAAATTTTTGACTAATCTGGCAATTACCGCTTCCTCATTTTTAGCAGCCACCAACACAGAAATAAAAGGCAAATCTCCCTCTATCTCCTGAGAATGGTGGCGGGATTTTGCAAAAATAATCCCCAAAGCGTGAATCCCTAGCATTGTTGTTAGTCCCAGGACAAATATCGAACCCCAGGAAACTAAATGCAGGGTAATAGTGCCACTCCAGACTATAGTTAAAACTAGAGCAGCTTTGCCTCTACGGCCTTTAAATCGGCTTGGTGGTAGAGACACGGAATCTGTCCTTACTTCTGATTCCTCATCTACTGATAGGTCAGTGAAGATAGAGTCAAGGGGATCAGAGTTTCCGTTATAAGCATCATTTTCAGGACAGGAATTCGCTGGCATAGGTTACATAATTCAAAAACATCTATGCTATGTAGCTTTTATTTACAGAATAATACTGTAACAGATTCCTGGCTACCTAATTAAAACTTGCGGAAAAGTTTTTTGCTCAGGAATAGGAATCATCCCAATTTTATATGAAGCTGCACAGAATCATCCAATCTATCAATTCATCCGCGTTTATCTGCGTTTATCTGCGGTCAAATATTCTAAAAATCTGATTTTATACAACTTCAAAACCCCATTTAAAATCTAATTTCTGCTCTCAATACAGTTGTATCACTTGTAGTTATAACTTGGAAACCGAGGTTTTCACATACTCGCTGCATCCCTGAATTGTCAGCTAAAATATCAGCATAGATACAACCAATTTTTTCATTTTTCCCAACCTCTAATAATCTGCGAAGTAGTTCTGTCCCTAAACCTTGATGCTGGAATTTATCACTTACTAGCATCGCAAATTCCGCCGCATTATTTTCATGTAATTTACTCAATCTTCCTACTGCTAATATTTCCCTATTTTCTGTTTCAGGATTTTGGTATTCTGCCACTAAAGCCATTTCTCGATCATAATCAATAAAGCATATTCGCGTTAGTCGTTCATGGGTAATGCGTTGACTTAATTTAATTAGGTGAAAATAGCGAAAATAAACACTTTCTTCTGATAGAGTTTTGTGAAATTCTACCATTAACGGTTCGTCTTCTGGACGAATAGGACGAATCGTAACTGGTGTACCATTTTCCAATTTCCAACTACTAACATATTGACTAGGATAGGGACGAATTGCCAATTTTGGTAATTGACTTTCCTCAATATCAGCAGAATGTAAAACTATCCTGGCATCTAAAGCAATTAATCCTCCAGGATGTATAGGAGTAGGAGGAATAGCTAACAATGGATTAATATCAATTTCTTTAATCCCAGGTTGTTCCACAACTAATTGACTAAATTCTACCATTAATTGTTCAAGAGCAGCAATATCAATACTTTTCCGGCCTCTGACTCCTTGCAAAGCTTTGTAAATTTTGGTTTGTTCCATCATCCGTCGTGCTAGGGTAGTATTGAGAGGAGGAAGGGCGATCGCACTATCTTGAAAAACTTCTACCAATTGTCCTCCCGCACCAAATAATAATACTGGTCCAAATTGGGGATCTAAACTACTACCAATAATCAATTCATAACCATCAGTTTTGATCATTTTCTGTACCATAACACCAAGAAAGTCTTCAGCTTTGGCTTTCTCTTTTACCGATGTTTCAATATTTTGAAAAGCAAGTTTTACCGATTCCGCATTTTGCAAATTTAACTGCACACCACCCACATCAGTTTTATGGGTAATTGTTTGAGAATAAAGTTTTAAAACCACCGGATAACCCAAATTTTCCGCACATTCAACCGCTTTATCCACAGTTTCCGCAATGCAACCAGCAACCACAGGAATACCGTAAGCTGCTAAAATTTCCTTAGATTCAAATTCCGTGAGAATTGTTCTTCCTGCTGTTCTTGCAGTTTGAATAATATTTTCAACTATGGCACAATTACGAGTATTCACATCACAAATTAATGTTGGTAAAACCGGAGTTTCATAAATACCGCGCAGGTTATAACTCGACTTCCACATATAACTAAATATCCGCGCTGCTGTATCAGGATAAGCATAAGTGGGAATCCCTTGATTGTTAAGAATTTGTTCTCCCTCAGCTATATCTGCACCACCCATCCAACTTGCTAAAATCGGTTTATTTGACATTTGTGAGTAAGGTTTTAATTCTTCAGCAATTTTAGTAGGATCTGTCATTGATTGGGGTGTTAAAATCACTAACAAACCATCACTATTGGGATCTTTCGCCGCAATTTCTAAAGCTTTTGTATAACGTTGTGGATCAGCATCTCCTAAAATATCAATCGGATTATTATGACTCCATTGCGGTGGTAAAATTTCATTCAAAGAAGTCATTATTTCTGGAGAAATTGCTGCTAATTCTCCCCCACTTTCAATTAATGTATCTGTTGCTAATACTCCTGGTCCACCAGCATTAGTTAAAATTGTTAACCGGGGACCCTTGGGACGGGGTTGTTTTGCTAATACTTCTGACATATCAAATAAATCAGAAATACTATTTACTCGTAATACCCCACAACGGCGAAAAGCTGCATCTAAAACAGCATCACTTCCTGCTAATGATCCTGTATGAGAAGCGGCTGCTTTAGCTGCGGCTGGTGTCCGACCAGCTTTAATCACAATTATCGGTTTTGTTAAAGCAACTTCTCGCGCTGCTGATAGGAAAGAACGCGCGTTCCCAATGGATTCCATATAAATTACAATACTTTTAGTCTGGGGGTCATCACCAAGATAATAAATTAAATCACCCCAACTTATATCTAACATTGAACCAATAGAAATAAAGGCACTAAACCCTACATTTTCTTGAAAACTCCAGTCTAAAATTGCTGTACATAAAGCCCCACTTTGGCTAATAAACCCAACATTTCCTGGACGCGCTATTTTACTAGCAAAGGTAGCATTTAAACCAGAAATTGGGTTCATTACTCCTAAACAATTAGGACCAATAATTCTAATTTTTCCTCTTTGTGCTTGTTGGATAATTTCTCGTTCTAAAGCGATACCTTTTTCTCCAGCTTCTTTAAAACCAGCGGAAATAATTATTGCTCCTTTAACACCGATATCCACACAATCAGATATAATTTTAGGAACGGTTGCTGCTGGTGTGGCAATTACCACTAAATCTATTTTTTCGGGAACATCAAAAATAGTTGAATAGGCTTTAATTCCTAATACGCTATGACGGTGAGGATTAATTGGAAAAACTGTCCCTCCAAAGGGATTAGTGATTAAGTTCCAAAGTAAAGTTCGTCCTACACTTCCGGGTTTTTCAGTAGCACCGATTACGGCTACAGTTTTGGGAATAAATATCCCATCTAGGGGATTGACGATATCATCAACTTGATTGCTAATTCTTTGGTTAGATGTTTCCATACTTACTCCTATTAATTTGTGATTATTTTGGATTTTGCTGCATTAAGGTATGAATTTGTTTCACGCAGAGTCGCAGAGAGGAAGAGAAATAGAATTTTTTATCCTTTACTAATAATGTTGATGATTTTTGTTAACGCTATACCAATTCCTTGTTCTGCTATTGGGGAAAGACAATCTCCTAATTCAAAGTTAACCCCTGGTACTGTTATTAAGCAAGCTGGTGGACTATAACCATAGAGAGATTTTGTTAAAGCTAAAAGATATGTAGGCTTAATGCTATGTCCTATGATCATAGTAGATTCAGTAGGCAGTATAGATTCTACTTGCACATTTTGCAATTCTGAATTCAGACTAGCATCTACAAAAATTGCTAGATTGACATTTGCCAAATTTGCTGCTAATTCTGGAGTAAGTTGGTGAACTGCTAAAGATTGGACATTAGATAGATGCCAAAGATTAACTATATTTGCTACCTTATAACCAATACCATCATCACTACATAATTCATTGCCATAACCAATCACTATTGTAGTTTTCATCATTGTTATTCCTCTTCTTAATTCATCCGTCTTTATCTGCGTTTATCTGCGTTTAACTATTCTAGGAATTTTGTTTCATCCAGTTTCCTCTTAATTTTGTATAGGAGACTAAGAGTAAAATTTGACTACATGATCAGAAAACATAAACGTTCTCAAAACAAATTTATATGAACAGGACATTTATTTTCTTACTTATTCGTTATATTATGAATTTGGATAGTTTTCATAAAACCATTAAACTTTTTAGATAAATTGTGAGGCTGTTTTATGCCTGAAGTTAATTTTCAACAGCCAATTAATAGTGCTGCGAGGATTGTCGAAGAATATGCAATGGGAAAAAGAAACTTTGAAAAAGCAGAACTAGGTGATGCTAATTTACAAAGTTTGGATTTAAAAGGCTCTAATTTCAGCTATGCTGATTTGAGTAAAGCCAACCTTAGCGGTGCAAATTTGCGAGGATGTGATTTGAGTTTTGCTGATTTAAGTGATGCTAATTTACAAAATGCAGATTTACGCGGAGCAATGTTATTTTCCGCAAACTTACGTCAAGCTAATTTAGAAGGGACGCATTTAGAAAAAGCAGATTATGATCAGAATACCCGTTTTCCCACTAATTTTAACCCTATTTAAGTAGGTGTGAAAATGGGTAGATAACCAGTATAGATACTGACGCGGCTATATCGGCCGCTTATTATTTATACTGAGATTATTTAAAATAATCACACAACCCCCACTATATCACTTGACAATAAAAATAGCACATTTTATCAATTTTTGCAAATTTTAATTTTATAACTTAATTTTTTCCTGGAAATACTTTAGTTAAATCTAAGATTAATTCAGGGAAAGATGACAAATTATATCATATAAATACAAATCCAAGATCCCTGACTGCTTTAAGAAGTTGGGGATCTAAACTAGATACTTAATTACGATAAATTTGATTAACTATAGTTCCATTTGTGTCCACTAATTCTATTAGTAAAGGCATTTGTCCCATTGCATGAGTTGAACAACTTAAACAAGGATCAAAAGCCCGAATTCCAGCTTCCACACGGTTTAACATTCCTTGTTTTATTTCACTACCTTGAACAAAATGACGGGCAATTTGGGCAACTGTACGATTCATTGCTAAGTTATTTTGACCAGTAGCAATAATCAAATTCACCTTTAACATTAAACCATTTTCATCAACTTGATAATGATGAAATAATGTTCCTCTTGGTGCTTCACTTGCACCCACAGCTTCTAAGCAATTAATCCCAGCTTCTGCACGGATACGAGTTGAGAGAATATCAGGATCATCAAGGATAATTTCTATGTGTTCAATTGATGCCAAAATTTCAATTAACCGGGCATAATGATAGAAAAATGATGATTTAACAGTGCCGTTTCCATGAGAGCGGAATTCTTTTAATTCTGCGTCTGCTAAAGGTGTACCAATGTGACTACAAATATTTAATCTAGCTAATGGTCCAACTCGATACATTCCACTATCTAAACGACAATGATCACTACTATCAGGATAACCCAAAGGACGATAGTAGGGAGATTTTAAATAAGAATCAGCTTGAACGGCTTCACCGAGAAATTCATGATAGTTACTGGGGTCAAGTTTATCAGCAACAATGTTTCCTGCACTATCAACAAATCGGAGATGCCCATCATAGGTTTCCCATAAACCTTCGGGACTGACTAAACCCATGAATAAACTAGGAAAATTACCAAAGGTTTGAGCTTCTTTTTCATAATCTTTTAATAAACCTTTAAATAACTCTATAGCATTAATTACAGTGGCTTTGGCTTCAGGAATTCGTTGTTGAATGTGAGTGCGATTTTCTTCAGCTAAAGGGTCGCTGACTCCACCGGGAACAGACCAGGAAGGATGGACTTTTTTACCTCCTAATAATTCAATGATTTCTTGTCCAAATTGCCGTAAACGAATCCCACCTCTAGCTAATTCTGGTTCAGCAGCAATTAATCCAAATACGTTACGTTTTTCGGGATCACTATCCATGCCTAATAATAGGTCTGGTGCGCTAAGGTGAAAGAAGCTGAGGGCATGGGATTGGACAATTTGACCCAAATTCATTAAACGGCGTAATTGAGACGCTGTTTTGGGAATTGTAACAGCTAGTATTTTGTCGCCTGTTTTTGCTGATGCTAATAAATGACTGACTGGACAAATACCGCAAATTCTCGCCGTAATTCCCGGCATTTCTGGAAACGGACGACCAACACAAAATTTCTCAAAACCGCGAAATTCGGTAACATGAAATCTAGCATCATTTACTTGACCTTCATCATCTAAATAGATACTAATTTTTGCGTGTCCTTCAATGCGAGTAACTGGATCAATAACAATGGTTTTCATAAATAAATAATAGATGATTGGGAATAATAGAAAATTGTAGGTTGAGTTGATGCAAGGAAACCTAACAAAAACTTTGATAATGTTGGGTTTCACTTCGTTCTACCCAACCTACGTATATGTCACCTGAAATTACGAATCATACATCCTAGCTTCTGCGGCTTCTGGGTACTCATCACAGTATTCTTCAAAAGCTGTTTTTAGAGGTTTTTTGGCGCGTTGATGGGCTATTTCGGCTTGAATTTCTTCTACTACATCCCAAGCTGCGGCAGATTCAGGGGAATTAGTACCTTTGTCAGCAGAAACAAGACGAGCTTTTTTGATTTCATTTTGTAATTCTTCTTCTAAGAAAAATGAGCGGGGTTTTTCTAAACAACTACTTCGAGCTAAGATGTCAGTAAGTGAGATTATTCCTAATAATTCACCACTAATTACAGGCGCACGACGAAGATGATGATTAGCAAATAATCTGGCTACATATTCTAAACCTAATTCTGGATTAACAACAATACAAGGTTTAGTCATAATTTCATAAACACGGACTTCATTGGGATCTTTTCCGTAGGCTATTACTTTATAAACAATATCGCTTTCTGTAATCATGCCATAAGCATCTTGTTCATGACGACGATCTACAATTAATGCTCTCCAATCTCTAGATTTCATTAAATCAACGGCTTCTTTTATTGTGGCTGAACTGCGAATCATGGCCACATCTTTAGTCATTACATCTGCTGCTGTTAACATAATTTACCTCGAAAAAATAGGAGTCGGGAGTCAGGAGTCAGGAGTCAGGATAAAGAAAGAAGATATTTATTTGGTTATAATTACTAATTAACCAAATTTAATCATGTTTCGTCCATCCATAGCGGGTCTTTCTCCTCTTAATAAAGGTTCAAGTGCAGCCTTAATTCGGGGGGCTGAAGGGGGACACCCTGGTAAATAAATATCAACATCTACTACCTTATGTACAGGAACAACTCTATCTAATAAAGGGGGAACAATACCTGGTGAATGGGGAATTTGTTGATTAATATCGGCTTCTTGGACATAAGCTAATTGTAAAGCGGGTTCAGCACCACCGGCAAGATTTAGTAAGGCGGTAACATTACCGGTGACAGCACAATCTCCAAAGGAAATTATTGTTTTAGTCCGTTTTCTAATTTTGTGAATTAATTCTAAATGTTCTTCATTAGCTATAGCCCCTTCAACTAATACGATATCTACGCCTTCGGGATATTCTTTAATATCAGCTAAGGGACTATAAACTATATCTACTTGTGCGGCTAAATAGATTAACCATTCATCCAAATCGAGAAAGGACATATGACAACCAGAACACCCACCTAACCACACTGTTGCTAATTTGATTGTAGTCATTTTTTTACCTTTTCAGTTTTCAGTTGAAATTAATGATTGCCATTCTTTGACAACATGAATAGGAACTGTGATATTAATAAAGTTTTTGCCGGGAAGGGGTATAGATAAAGTTAAAGATTCTGGAGGTAATTGAGGTAAGATTTCTGTCAAATTATATTGACCAATAGTTGGTGCTGGGGCTTCCTTTAAAAATATATCATTAGCATTCCAAAGTTTACCTGTATTGGTAGTAATTCTTAATGGTTGGGGGTGAATTAATTCCGCAGAACCAGGAAAGCCAACTAGACGAAGGTTGATATTAGATGGTTGGTCTGAATACACTTGTTTAAATAATACAATTTGCCAGACTTTTCCTGATTGATCATCTAATTTTACTTGTGAGCGATAAATAACTTCTTCTGGTGGTTTTCCTATTTGAGTAACAGCAGCAATTACTTTTTCAGATGATAGATTTGCTAAACCAAGGAATATCAATGTTGTCAATATTCCCACGAATAGAATTCGCTTAAATATTTGTTGAATATGTCGTAACATGAGATTTCATTTTAAATTATGCTAATGACCAATGACTAAAGATTCCATTGCTTTTTATTTCTTGCAGTTACTAAAAATTCGATTTTACCCCGATCATGTTTCATTTCCCCGACACTTGAACCTTTATCAAATAACGCTCCTGTGGGACAGGCATTCACACATTTACCGCAGGAAGTACAGGTTTGGGAAGTTCCCCAAGGTTGATTTAAATCAGTAATTACGTGAGATTTTGATCCTCGTCCTGCCATATCCCAAGTATGTGCGCCTTCAATTTCATCACAGACACGAACACAGCGAGTGCAAAGCACACAACGATTATGATCTATGCCAAAAAGATGATGGGAAGTATCAACAGGACGTTGAGGATTTTGATATTCTAAGCGCAGATGATCCATGCCCATTTCTATGGCTAAATCTTGTAATTCACAGTTACCATTAGCAACACAAACGGCACAAATATGATTACCTTCGGCAAATAACATTTCGATAATTGTGCGTCGGTATTTTTGTAAGCGATCGCTATTTGTATTCACCTCCATTCCTTCTGTAACTTTAGTCACGCAAGCAGGTTGTAATTTATTACTTCCCGCAATTTCTACCAAACATAAACGACAAGCACCAATATCACCCACACCTTCTAAATGGCATAATGTGGGAATATGAATACTAGCTTCCTGCGCTGCTTCGAGTAAGGTTTCATCCTCACGAGCGCTAATCAATTCCCCATTGATTGTTAAGGTTTTGACAGTCATAGTAATTTGGTAATGGGTAATGGGTAATTGGTAATTGGTAATTGGTAATTGGTAATTGCTAAAGAACTCTTGCAACTGACAACTGACTAATGACAACTGACTAATTCCAAATATTCATCTCGAAAATATCGCAAAGTGCTAAAAACTGGATTTGGTGCAGACTGTCCTAAACCACATAAACTGGTGTGTTTTACCATGTCGCAAAGTTCCTCCAATAAATCTAAATCCGCGAGTGAACCTTTTCCTTGACTAATCTTTGTTAATAAACCATGTAATTGCACAGTTCCCACACGACAAGGAATGCACTTACCGCAAGATTCATCCATGCAAAATTCCATGAAAAAACGAGCGACATCTACCATATTTGTAGTTTGATCCATGACAATCATCCCACCCGAACCCATCATCGAACCCAAGGCGGTTAAGGATTCATAATCCACAGGTGTAGCAAAAGCTGACGCAGGAATACATCCCCCTGAAGGTCCGCCAGTTTGTACTGCTTTAGCTATACCATTGTCGGGAACACCTCCGCCCATTTCCTCGACAATTTCTTGTAAACTTGTTCCCATTGGGACTTCAATTAAACCCGTGTTGCGGATGTTTCCCGCTAATGCAAACACCTTTGTGCCTTTGCTTTTGCCAATGCCGATATTAGCAAACCAATCAGCACCTTTACGAATAATCGGGGCGATATTGGCAAAGGTTTCCACGTTGTTAATTAACGTTGGATAGCCCCATAAACCCGATTCAGCCGGGTATGGTGGACGGGGATGGGGGACACCACGTTTACCTTCAATGGAAGCCATTAACGCCGTTTCCTCACCGCAGACATAAGCGCCCGCACCAATGCGGATTTCGACTTTAAAATCAAAGGGTGAGTCAAAGATTTGTGAACCTAAAAGTCCTAAGCGTTGGGCTTGACGAATGGCAGTTTCTAGACGTTTAATAGCAATAGGATATTCTGCCCTAACATAAATATAGCCTTGATTTGCGCCAATGGAATAGGCAGCGATCGCCATCCCTTCCAAAACTCGATGGGGGTCACTTTCTAATACACTCCTATCCATGAATGCACCGGGATCACCTTCATCAGCATTGCAAATTACAAACTTCTTCTCACCGAGGGATTTAGCCACAGTTCCCCATTTTAACCCAGTGGGATAACCAGCACCACCGCGTCCCCTTAAACCGCTTTTAGTAATAGTTTCCACTACCTGACTGGGTTTCATTTCCCGCAACACTTGGTAAAGGGACTGATAACCATCAGCCGCAATGTAAGCTTGAATTCGTTCGGGGTCAATTTTACCACTGTTTTCTAGCACAATTGGTAATTGACGGCTAAAAAATGGCTGACTTAAATCACCTTGTTGTAAATTTGTTTCTTCTCCATTTACCCCCGCAATAATTTCTGCGGCATTTTCTGGGGTGACTTTTTCATACAATTTTGATGAGGTGGGATTCTCCTTGTTTTCCACCTGTACCAATGGTCCCTGACAACATAGACGCATACAGCCTACACCAGCAACTTGCACAGTATCTTCTAAACCCGCAGCTTTCACAGATGTTTCGAGATTGTCTTTCACAGCTTGAGAATCAGAAGAGAGACAACCCGCAGCAGTACAACAGCGAATTTGTACAGATTTTCGTTGAGAAATTTCCTTTTGGGCAATTTCTAATAATTCACTTAGTTCCATTTTGCCCCCATTCTCCTACTTTTTCGCAAACTGATTCCGGGGTTTGATTACCTAAAATAGCGCCATCAAACACTACCGCAGGGGCAATTCCACAAGCCCCCAAACATCTAGCTGTCATCAAAGAAATTTGACCATTGGCGGTAGTTTCTCCTGCGTGAATTTGCGTAAACTCTTCCACATTTGTTAAGATTGCCGTTGAGCCTTTAACATAACAAGCTGTACCCGTACAAACTACACAGTTATGAACTCCTTTCGGTGCTAGGGAAAACAAATGATAGAAAGTAGCCACCCCATAAACCCGACTAGGTGGTAACTTCAGACTATGGGAAATGTACAGCAATAAATCCAGTTCTAAATAACCAAATAGCTCAGAAGCCCGATGTAGAATTTCAATAAGTGCATCTTGTTGGTATTGATGACGCTTAATAGTTGCATCTAAAATCTTTAACCGCTTATCTCCACTGGGATGAGTTGAAGAAGGTGGAACTGATGTTTTCATATTTTTTTCACAGACCAACTTTATTTAAGGCTGCACAGAATCATAAAATCCATTAATTCATCCGTCTTTATCTGCGTTCATCTGCGTTTATCTGCGGTTAATAATTCTGAAAATCTGATTCTATGCAGCTTCATCTAGAATTACTTGCTAACCGTAGTAGCTGCTGAAGAAACATTTACCGCTTGGGAACTAATAGGAACATGAACAATCTGCACTGAACAAGGTGCATGATGTAAAACATAATTACTCACACTACCGAGAAAAAATTCCGCTATTCCAGAACGTCCCCGTCGTCCCATAATAATTAAGTCAGCATTCCAGTCAATGGCTAATTCACAAATCATTCGTCCTGGATTACCAGTATTTTGCGTAAATTCCGTATTAATACCAGATGTATTAGCTTGGGCGCTCCATGACTGTAACATTTGCAAACCTTCATTTTTAAATTTTTCCCAATGCTCTTGGTATAATTTAAAACTTTGCTCGTTCCAGCCAGGATAGTAGTCAATATTGGGGAAAACCAGCGCCTCTGGACTGCCTTCCTCTTCCTGTGATAAAACGTGCAGTAGCATTAAATTTGCAGATGTGATTTTAGCTAAAGATAAAGCTTGCTCAAAAACTTTTACACTCATCTCCGAGCGATCTACTGCAACTAAAATTTTCTTAAACATATATACCTCGATGTTAGCTTGCTAACTAATGATAATGAGTATATTCAGCTTTTTAGGTTAATGTTTGGTAAAAGCATCTTTAATATCCACTAACAATTGTACAGCAGAAGTCGGGACTAAAAGCCTTTTATGACATAATTTCGTAATTAAATTTTACACTTTGTCTAACTGCAATTCTTGGATTTATAAATCAAGAATTTGGCAATTAAGGTTTGACATTTACACTATAAAAGAAAGAAAAAAATTGCATCTTATTTAAGATAGATTAAGAAATATTAAAATTTATTTCTCTGTGGCGATAATATGTAAATCTATGTGCTGATCTCTAATTAACTCCAGTAAGCGTTGTGTGAAAGAGCGTTTAAAAAATCTTTTCCATCGAGGTTGTTGACTTTCACCAATGACTATTTGGGTGATATGATTAGTTGCGGCAACTTGAGCGATCGCTTGAGCAACATTGTAACTTTTAACATGAAGAAATTCACCACCAAATTCTCCGCATAGTTTCTCACAAGTATGAATATGTAAACTTTCTTTTTTAGTCAGAAACCGTTCAGGATCAGCAATGAATACAGTATATAATTTAGCATTCATATAATTGGCAATTCGCGCCCCCCGCCGTAATAATTGAAGCGAATTTGGATAGGTAGATACACATATCAAAACTCGTTCATGGACAGTGCGAATTTGCCCAGGAGAGATGGAAGTATTTGCTTCTTCCTCAACTGTATCTGCGACTTCTCTTAATGCTAATTCTCGCAAAGCAATGAGGTTACGACGCTGAAAAAAGTTTTCTAAAGATTGCTCAATTTTATTAGCAGCATAAATTTTACCCTCCCGTAACCGTTCTTCTAAAGTTTCTGGAGTGACATCAATGACAACCACAGCATCAGCTTCATCCAGCAATCGATCTGGAATGCGTTCTCGGACGACAACACCCGTAATTCCTGCCACTAAATCATTCAAACTTTCTAAATGTTGAATATTTACAGTAGAGTAAACATCTATGCCGGCTGCTAAAATTAATTCTACATCTTGATAACGTTTTTCTCTAGATGAACCAGGAATATTTGTATGTGCTAATTCATCAACTAATACCAGTTGGGGAGAGCGGTTTAAAATTGCCTCTGTGTCCATTTCTTGGAGGTTGGTATTTTTATGAATATTGGCTTTTTTCGGAACTACTTCTAATCCTATAGCTTTTACAGCAGTGTCTTTGCGTCCATGAGTTTCGATCATGCCAACAACAACATCAATACCTTCTTGTTGCAGTTGATGTGCTTCCTCTAGCATTCTGTAAGTTTTTCCCACACCAGGAGCCATACCAATAAATATTTTATGCTTTCCACGTCGAGCAGGACGAATATAAGAACTGTCAGGGGAGGGTATATGAGGATAAGACATAATAACTAGGGCTAGAAGTCAGGAGTCAGAAGAAAGAATTAGAGGAAAAATTGGAGGGAGGCAAGAATAATATTAAATCTGAAAAAGTGACCGATAAATAAACAGTTTTAACGCTTATTCCTTGCACCTAATTCACATTTTTAACCAAGGCGTGAGAGAAAACTGTTTTTTTTTGCAAATTATTGGGTCTGACGCATTCTAGACGAGATAAAATCCAGATTACATCTTCAATTATCAATATGGCTCCTTTACCCGATTATCGTCCCCAACAAATGTCTCTTGGTCCATTGGAAGCAGAAATTCTCAATATCGTCTGGGAACTGAGTTCTGTTACTGTCAAAGATGTACATGATCGCATTTTAGCTGATCCTAACCGCGAATTGGCTTATACTTCTGTAACTACGGTTCTCCGTCGGTTGACGGAAAAAGGCTGGTTAGCTTGCAATAAACAAGGGAAAGCCTTTTATTGGCAGCCTTTATTGACTAAACAACAAGCAGAAGTAATTAAGGCACATGATCAATTACAGCGATTTTTAGCAGTGGGAAATCCTGATGTAATTGCGGCATTTGCTGATAGTTTAGATCAAGCTGCTAGTGACCAAATCGAAGCGATCGCTAAACGCATCCAAGCTGCACGGGAAGCCAGAGGAGAAAAGTAACATTATGCATCTACTGATGATTATCACCGCTGTTACCATTGCTTGGTGGTTGCGATTTTTTGGCAAAATCCCCCAAGGAAATTGGCATTTACGCTGGCAGAAAACCCTATTTTTATTCCTGTTTCCCCCCTTACTCATCTTCATGACAGTTACATCTGTAGTCTGCATGGGGACACAGGGAAAAATGGGCGGAATGTATACCGACTCTTTTAGCTATCTCCTGTCCTTAATTTTTCTGGGATTTTTTAATATCTTTGGTATCAAACTAGCATTTGGGGGCTGGAAAGCCATTAAATCTGCCCGTGAATGCCCTCAAATTACCCTAGATGGTAAATCTGCCCGACTTCTACAAACTCAAGCTTTATTTGCCGGACAAATGGGTTTTTGGCAACCGGAATTAGTCGTTAGTCAAGGACTACTACAAACCCTCTCTCCAGTCCATCTAGAAAGTGTTTTAGCCCACGAACAAGGGCATTATCAGTATAGGGATACGTTTTGGTTCTTTTGGCTGGGCTGGATGCGTTCTTGTACCGCTTGGTTGCCGAATACTGAGCCTTTATGGCAAGAGTTGTTAGTTTTACGCGAATTACGGGCTGATAGTTATGCTGCATCCCAAGTAGATCCTTTAATATTAGCAGAATCCCTGTTATTGGTCGTTAGTAACAACTCGACGGTATCAGATATTTGTTGTGCAGCCTTGGGTACAGGCGATCGCCTGGAACAAAGAATCGAAGCCTTATTAACACCACCTGAACCAATACCAGCAGCACAATTACCCTCCTGGCGGATTTTTCTCCTCGCCTTTCTCCCCCTAATTACAGTCGTATTTCATACTTGAATGATTTCCTCTCTACTTTCTGGAGAGGAGGAAAAAACTCAACTACCATAACTACCAACTTAGTTGGTAAATATTATAGGTATTTATTTATATAATCTGGCAAAAAGTAATCTTAGATACAGTCTGTGTCCAATTTTTAAGATAAATCATCTAAAATAGATTTATTTTCTCAATACAGCATTACCAATAAAATTGGTAACTAATATAGTAGTCTTGGTGAAAATATACCAAGTTAACACCAGCACTAAATATTTCCCCCATCCTGTTTACCCATGAAAAGCAGAAAATTATTAGTCTTGATTGCTACAGCATTAGCCACTTTGCTATTGACAATTGGCTTACCTAGACTAATTTCATCACCAATTTTCGCACAATCCAATACCAACTTAATTATATCCGCCGCTGCTAGTTTAAAAGAGGTACTAGAAGAAATTAAACCCCTTTACCAACAAAGTAAAACAAACGTCAAAATAAATTATAACTTTGGTAGTTCAGGGGCATTACAGCAACAAATCGAACAAGGTGCGCCGGCGGATATTTTTATATCTGCGGCAAAAAAACAAATAGATACTTTAGAACAAAAAGGATTTTTGGTTGCAGGAACTCGGAATATCATTGCTAAAAACAATTTAGTTTTGGTAGTACCTAAAAATGCTGTCGGTATCACTAGTTTCTATAATCTCAAAGATAGCAAAGTCAAAAAAATCGCCATTGGTGAACCAAGAAGTGTACCCGCAGGACAATATGCACAACAAGTATTAGAAAAGTTAAAAATTTGGTCACAAATTAAATCAAAACTGGTTTTTGCTAGTAACGTGCGACAGGTTTTAGCATCTGTAGAAACTGGTAATGCTGATGTAGGATTAGTTTATATAACTGATGCCAAAATCTCTAATCAGGTAAAAGTTGTAGTTACAGCCAATGAAAAATATCACTCTCCCATTATTTATCCCTTAGCAATTATTAACCGGAGTAAAAATGTTAATACTGCTAAAGAATTTTCTAAATTTTTATCTAGTGATCCAGCTAAGTCCGTATTTAAAAAATATGGATTTATTTTGCCTTAGTTAAATAAGTAAACGCAATAAAACCCATCTGTGCAAAGAAAAGTAAAGTCGCCTAAAACCTCTTCACTCTTGCCTTACCATAACGACAATTTTTAACGACAACCTACTTAAAAAACACCTTTATTAAAAACTATGCCACAGGATTTATCACCGCTTTGGATATCATTAAAAACGGCTTTACTAGCAACATTTATCACTTTCTTTTTGGGTGTATCTGCTGCTTATTGGATGTTGGGATATCGTGGTAAAGGTAAATCTTTAATTGAGGGGATATTTGTCGCACCATTGATTCTTCCCCCTACTGTGGTTGGGTTTTTACTGCTGATATTTTTTGGGAAAAATGGTCCAGTGGGTAAACTGCTAGAACCCTTCAATACAACAGTTGTATTTACTTGGTATGGTGCGGCGATCGCTGCTATAGTAGTTTCATTCCCATTGATGTATAAAACTGCATTGGCAGCTTTTAGTCAAATTGATACCAATTTATTGCGCGTAGCCAGAACATTAGGTGCGAAAGAATTGACAATTTTTTGGCGGATTAGTTTACCCCTAGCATTTCCGGGGATTATTGCTGCCACCACCTTAGCATTTGCCCGGGCTTTAGGTGAATTTGGGGCAACTTTGATGTTAGCAGGAAATATCCCTGGACAAACTCAAACTATACCAATGGCCATATATTTCGCAGTAGAAGCTGGGGCAATGAATGAAGCTTGGTTTTGGTCAATTACCATGATGATTATTTCCCTTTCTGGGATTATTTTAGCTAACTTTTGGCAAGAACTTTCCTATAAATCAAAATTGACAAAACCATCTAAAAATCAAATAAAATTAGCAAATAAATCTTCTTTCCTATTAGAAAACTCTTCCCAAAACGGCTTATTTTTAGATATTGACAAAAGACTAGCCAATTTTCATCTTCAAGTTACCTTAAACACAGATAATCAACCATTGGGATTATTGGGAGGTTCTGGTGCGGGAAAAAGTATGATTTTACGTTGTATTGCCGGCATAGAAACACCAAGTAAAGGAAAAATAGTTTTAAATAATCGGGTATTATTTGACTCAGAAAATAAAATTGATCTGCCCATTTATCAACGCCGAATTGGTTTTTTATTCCAAAACTATGCCCTATTTCCACATATTACTGTGGCGGAAAATATCGCCTTTGGCATACCCAAATCTGTAAACGTTAAAGAAGAGGTAGAAAAGCAGTTAATAGCCATGCAATTACAAGGATTTGGCGATCGCTATCCGCATCAACTTTCCGGGGGACAACAGCAACGGGTAGCATTAGCTAGGGCTTTAGCAAGCAAACCAGAAGCACTACTTTTAGATGAACCATTTTCCGCTTTAGATACCCATCTTCGCAGTCAATTAGAACAACAAGTTACAGAAATTCTCGATGATTATTCTGGAGTAACTTTGTTTGTTACTCATAATATGGAAGAAGCCTATCGGTTATGTCCCAATCTATTAGTATTAGAACAGGGAAAAGAAGCACATCATGGTTCTAAATATGAGATTTTTCAACATCCTGCAAGTATAAATGTCGCTCAACTTACAGGTTGTAAAAACTTTTCCCGTGCGAGTATTTTATCTTCCCAACAAATAGAAGCAATTGATTGGGATTGCACTCTCCAAATCAGAGAAAAAATGCCTTCACAATTATCTCATGTTGGTATTCGCGCTCATCATTTAATTTTCACAAAAGATCCTCAAAAAATAAACACCTTCCCCTGTTATTTAGTGCGTACCAGTGAAACACCTCACCGCATGACAGTATTTCTCAAACTCCATTCTCCTGGTAATCATCCCCATGATTATCACTTACAAGGAGAAATATATAAAGAAAAATGGGAAAATATTCAAAATCAATCTTTTCCCTGGTATGTACAATTAGAACCTTCGCAATTACTCTTAATGGAGTAAAACCCATCCAGTCAAAACCTCTTAACTTCTGACTTCTGTTACATAAGCTTTAACTAACAAATCAATCCCAGTAATTGCCCCACCAACAACAACAGCATTAGCGCCTAAATCCAAAGCCTTTCTAGCCATTTCCGGGGAAGAAACACCACCTTCACAAATCACAAAAGTATCAAGATTTTCTATAATTTTAGTGAGTAATTCCCAACCAGGAGGAGAAAAGTCTTGAGTTTCTTTCGTGTAACCAAAAAGAGTAGTTCCCACAATATCCGCACCTGCATTAACAGCTAATTGTGCAGCCTCATAAGTATCAACATCTGCCATAACTGGCTTATTTAATTGCTGATGAATTAGAGTAATAATATCTGTCAACTTTTCATCACCAGGACGATTTCTCGTAGTAGCATCTATGGCAATAATATCTGCACCTGCTTCAGATACAGCCACAGCATGATGAAATTGTGGTGTAATATAAACATCAGAACCAGTTATTACTTGTTTCCAAAGTCCAATAATCGGAACTTGGACTTTTTTCCGTACAGCTTGAATGTGACTGGGAGTGTCAATTCTCACAGCTACAGCCCCATTATTCACAGCGGCTTGTGCCATTGCTGCAATTACATAAGGATCATGTAATGGAGAATTTACAGGCGCTTGACAGGAAACAATTAATCCTTTTGGTAAATTAGTCATGTTTTATTTTTAATTGTAAGTTAACTTGGGCGATTAGGAGGATTTACTAAAAGGATTAATGTTTATTAATTTGATGAATATCATGTCATGCTGTCAGTTATCTAATTTCAGCTTATTTGCTAACTTCTTATCTAACGTTACTAACTCAAGTCTATGATACTTGGTAGTTGCAGCAATAATAGAATCAGGCAGTTTTGTTTTGTGAGTATATCTAAAACTGATAGTCTCATTTTCAATTGCTGGTGTAATTGTTAAATATGTCATACGACTTAATAAAAATACAATAGCTTCTTTTTCTGTGGGTGTTATAGATGGAAAACTCAATAACTCCATGCGAGTTATTGCACTATAAGCACATTCACCAATTTGAATTTGCCTATCATTTAAAATATTCAAAATTATTAAATTGCGTTGAAGCAACCTAATCACGATATTTGTATCTAACAAATACTTAATCCCATTCATCGCGTAATGCTCTTTGTAAATTTAACGGATCTTGATTTTTGAAAGTTGGAAATTCAGGCAAATCATTAACTAGATCAACTAATAACTGAGATGATTTTACAGTGAGCGGTGTCGAACTGTGTTTTTGTTGCTCTTCCAATAACATTTTTTCCACAGCTTTCTGTACTAATAGCTGCATATCAGGCATTTCTAAAAGTTGCTTTCCTAACTCATCAGATAAATCAATTTTAACTTGCATAAAATCCTCCATTAAAACGGCGGGTTAATTCCTAATTATTTACAGAATAATGCAATTATAGCATCTGTGTTCGGAGAATTAATTTATTTATTGCTAAGTTTAAGTAGCACATAAAAAGCCCAATTTTTAACCTCAAAATTTCCATTAGTTCCTTGATTTTACCAGCAAAGTCTAAATTTTCTAAATGTTGTATAGTTGAAGATTTATATCTAAAAAGATAATTCTTGAAATAACTCTATCAAAGGCAAACTAAAATTAGGAATAACATCTTCTCCATGAAGACTATCTTCCAATTGCAAAAGCTGGGATGGCTTAGGTTTGCGATAAACTAATACACATTCTTCATCTGGCAATATCACCCATGCTAAACGAGTTCCATTTTCAAAATATTCTACTAATTTATTATGAATTTCTTCAAAAGTGTTATTGTGAGAAATAATTTCTACAGCTAAACTAGGAGCGCCATCAAAAAACCCCTTGGGTAATCGTTTTAAACCTTGCAATCTTTCCTTAGAAATAAAAGCAAGATCAGGGGATCTTTTGTTACCAGTTTTCATTTTAAAAGCTGTGCTAGAATCACAAGTTATTCCGAGTTTATGATCACGCACAAAACCTGTTAAAAAATATCCAAGAGTCAGAGCTAAATAACCATATTCTACACCTGAATTTGCTACAATTATTAGCTCTCCGTCCACATATTCATAAAGATTATCATTTTCCTGCAATAACATAAATTGCTCATCTGTCAAAGCCTGATGATTAGCTAAAAGCTGAATTAATTCTAAATTTGTGGTTGCAATTTGTGTCATTAGATTTAACTCCACAGGACTTTAACATATATATACAATAATTCATTCAGCAACTTAATTAAACTCAGGATAGTTATCAATTATCCCCCCAACTGAAGGGGGAATACTAATGTGAAAGCAGAAGTTTAATCTCTTTGCATAAATTCCCGCAATTCATCAAGACCATTCACAGTTAAAATGCTCCTTTGGATGTTTTTTAACTGTTCTAAATCAGCAACCTGTGATATTTTGGGCATAAATTGTAAACCTTCTTGACTAAATTTTATCTCTAAACTTAGTTCAATGGATGACAGTATAGCTCGTCTTTCACCCAGTTTTTCGCCCCGCTGTTCACCCCGCTTTTCACCTTCTCTGAAAATCTGTTGATACCAAGGAGACTCTTGTAATATTGCCATATCCCACCTCATGATTTGTTGAACTAAGGCGCTATCTAGTACAAAGGTAGCAAAAAAAGCCATAACCGTTTCCAACTGGCTTAATTTTTCATCAGCACGAAGCATTTGCAATGCTTGTCTAACTGTTGATTCTTCTCCACCACCTTTGAGAATTGGTACAAAGGGAAGCAGCGCGGGAATAGGTTGACTCAAGGCTATGTTTACATCAACTTCCCAAAGATTGATCACTCGATAGTCTTGTCGCGCTTGTAAGCCAGCAAACTCTGATTCATAGCGTTTAGGAATTTCTGTTTCACTTTCTTTGAGAATGTTAATTAATACAGGGTATATGGGAAGGTCATATTTTTCCTCTGCTAACGCTGTATAAGCCCGCATTCTTTTGGGCAGTTCTGACTTATACCGTAATTGTAACTCATTGAGAACAAGAAATTCGCCGTACTGGGGACTGGTGGCTTTGACTAATACATCACTTTCTCTGCTTATCCATTGAAATTCGGAATTAAGAATTTCTCCGGTAGTAATGTCGGGGATTTGTGTTACCCATTTTACCCAATTTTCGGGATTGAGACTGATTAATTTTTTGGTGCTGATATCGGCTTTTTTGACCATCAGGGATTATTATAAATTACTGGGTATGATTTTAAATTGATCTGATAAATTTGCCAAGTGTTATCAATGTTAAACTACTATTTACTGATGAATTTATTTATAGACTTATTTAAAGTTTAATTTATTATCTACCTGGCGACTAGAAGTCGCGGCTACACAGACAAAACTCACCTACGTGAGTTTCAAAATCTTATTTTTTCGTTAGTCCATGCAGGTGGACTTTGTTTATGTAGTAGAGATTTATCATTGCCTAAAACTTTTCAAATATCCTCTAAAAATTCCCATCATTAATTACTAATTATGCACAGAATCAGCGCTACACCAGGCGGATTAAATCAATCAGAAGGTTTATTTTTCCTTGAACAAACTCCTGCCCCTTTCGTATTGATTACAGCAGCCGATACTGATATTCAAACCCTAGCGGCTGTAGTTCCTAAATTACCTAGTCAATTCCCCCAAATCAGGGTAGCCAACTTATTACAACTACAGCAACAAGTAAGTATAGATGATTATGGTGAACAGGTTTTAGAATCTGCCCAAGTCATTGTACTTCGTCTCATAGGAGGAAGTTCATACTGGGCTTATGGTTTAGAAGTGGTACAGGAAATTGTACACCGTAATGGTACAAACCTCATTGTCATGCCAGGAGATGACGGACTTGATTTTGATTTAATTTCCAAATCTACAGTTTCTCCAGAAATTGTCCAGAAAATTTGGCAATACTTTCAAGAAGGTGGTACAGAAAATTTCCTCAACGCTTTGCAATTCATCGCTGATACATCCCTATCAACAGCATTTAATCCCCCACCACCACAAACTATTCCCCGCGTGGGATTGTATAAGAGGAGTCAGGAGTCAGGAGTCAGGAGTCAGGAGAAAGAAGAAGAAGAAAGAAAGAATCAGCCTAAAGTGGGGATTTTGTTTTATCGCGCCCATTATTTAGCAGGAAATACTAAAGTTATTGATGCTTTATGTAATGCTTTGATAGAGAAAAATTTACAACCTGTACCAGTTTTTGTTTCTTCATTGCGTGAACCTGGTGTTAGTGATCAATTATGTGAATTATTAGCAGCAAAAGATGATCATTCTGTTAGCTTATTGATGAATACTACCAGTTTTTCTCTAGCAAGTTTAGAAACAGAAACACCGCAAACTGAACTTTGGGAAAAATTAAATGTTCCAGTTTTGCAAGTAATTCTTTGTGCTAGTTCCGTTGAACAATGGGAATCAGAATCACAAGGTTTAACACCCCGTGATATTGCCATAAATGTGGCATTACCAGAAGTAGATGGGCGAATTATTAGTCGGGCTGTGTCTTTCAAAACCTTACAAACTCGGAATAATAAATTAGAAACCGATGTCGTAGTTTATGAACCCGTGAGCGATCGCATTCAATTCGTCGCCCAACTAGCTGCAAACTGGGTACGATTGCGGGTCAAACCACCCCAAGAACGCCGCATAGCCCTAATTTTAGCAAATTACCCCAACACCAACGGTCGCCTTGCCAACGGCGTAGGATTGGACACTCCCGCCAGTTGTGTAGAAATTCTCAAAGCCTTAAAATTAGCTGGTTATGAATTAGGAACTATTCCCGAAACTGGGGACGAATTAATTCAAATTCTCACCTCTAGCGTTACCAATGATCCAGAAGGAAAAGACTGGAAACCAATAAATCAAAGTTTGTCAGCAGCAGAATATCAAAACTATTTTTCTACCCTACCAGAAATAATCCAAAAACAAATTATTGACCGTTGGGGATTAATTAGTGAAGAAAATTCTTCCCAATCACCAATCACCAATCACCAATCACCAATCACCATTTCTGGAATCCAATTTGGTAACGTTTTTGTCGGCATTCAACCATCAAGAGGATATGATCTCGACCCTAGTTTAAATTATCATGCCCCCGATTTAGAACCAACCCATAATTATTTAGCCTTTTATTATTGGGTACGAGAATCCTTTCAAGCAGATGCCATAGTTCATGTTGGCAAACATGGCAACTTAGAATGGCTACCCGGAAAAAGTGTCGCCTTATCTAATACTTGTTATCCAGAAATTGCCTTCGGACCAATGCCCCATTTATATCCATTTATTGTGAATGATCCTGGAGAAGGTTCACAGGCAAAAAGACGCGCCCAAGCCGTAATCATTGATCACCTCACACCACCAATGACACGCGCCGAATTATATGGACCATTGCAACAAGTAGAAAACCTAATTGATGAATATTACGAAGCAGAAAGTTTAGATCCTTCCAGACTACCAACAATAGGCGATCGCATAAAAGAACTCGTCATCAAAGAAAACCTGTATAAAGACTTAGGAATCACCAACCCCCAAGACATCGCCAACTTTGAAACCTTAATTTTAAACTCCCTAGACGGTTACTTGTGCGAACTCAAAGAAGCCCAAATCCGTGACGGCTTACACATATTCGGTCAATGTCCCCAAGGAACACAACTACGAGACCTCATAGTAGCGATCGCCCGCATCCCCAACCGCCACTCAATCGGCATTACTAGAGCCATAGCCCAACAATGGCAAATAGACATAGACCCCCTCACAGATGACCTCTCAACCCCCCTCTCCGCGTCTCTGCGCCTCTGCGAGAGACTTAAATCCTGCCGCATCATCGGCGATGTCGTCGAACTCCTAGAAATAGAAGCCGCTCGTTTAGTGGAAGAAGTTATCGCTGGGCGCAGGCCCTGCGCCCCTACAGATTGGATCAGCGACAAACTCCTCCCAGCCCTACGAAAAACCACAGAAGAAACCACCAACCTCTTACGAGGACTTGACGGTAAATACGTTCCCAGCGGTGCTTCTGGCGCACCTACCCGCGGCCGCCCCGAAGTCCTACCCACAGGTAAAAACTTTTACGCCGTTGATATTCGGGCTATTCCCACAGAAACCGCCTGGGATATCGGCAGAAAAGCCGCTGAAACCCTAATTGAAACCTACACCCAAGAACATGGAGAATATCCCCAAACCCTGGGTTTATCCGTATGGGGGACAGCCACAATGAGGACTGGTGGTGATGATATAGCCGAAGCCTTAGCCTTACTCGGTGTTCAACCCGTTTGGGATGGTGCAGCGCGACGAGTAGTAGATTTTGAAATTTTACCATTATCAATTGTCGGTCGTCCCCGTGTGGATGTCACCCTGAGAATTTCCGGCTTTTTCCGAGATGCTTTTCCCAATTTAATCGCTTTATTTGATCAAGCCGTGAAAGCCGTTTCCGCTTTAGATGAACCACCAGACCAAAATCCCCTTGCAGATACAGTTCGTCAAGAAACGGAACAATGGACTCAAGAAGGTTTATCTTTAGAAGTAGCCCAAGAGCGATCGCAATATCGCGTTTTTGGTTCAAAACCAGGGGCTTATGGTGCAGGACTTCAAGGCTTAATTGCCTCCCAAAATTGGCAAGATGACAACGATTTAGCCCAAGCTTACATCAATTGGAGTGCTTACCCTTATTCTGGGGAAAATACCAATTCCCAATCCCCAATCCCCAGTCCCCAGTCCCCAGTCCCCAATTCCGCAGCCTTTGAACAACGTTTAAAGCAAATGCAAATCGTCCTCCACAATCAAGACAACCGAGAACACGATTTACTCGATTCCGATGATTATTATCAATTTCAGGGTGGCTTAACCGCTGCCGTGCGTTCCCTCCAAGGTAAAAATCCCCAAACCTACTTCGGCGACAATTCCAACACATCCCAGCCCAAAATCCGCCAACTTAGCGCCGAAATTGCCAGAGTTTATCGTTCCCGCGTCGTTAATCCTAAATGGATAGCTGGAGTCATGCGTCATGGATATAAAGGTGCATTTGAAATGGCTGCAACCGTAGATTTTCTCTTCGCTTACGATGCTACGTCCCAATGTGTCGAAGATTATATGTATCAAGGTGTTGTCGAAGCTTATTTAGAAGATCCTACAGTTTGTGAATTTATCCACGACAAAAACCCCTGGGCATTACGCGATATTGCCGAAAGATTACTAGAAGCAAACCAACGCGGTTTATGGCAGGATGTGAATATACAAACCCTCGAAAACCTCCGCAATTTAGTCCATCAGGCGGAAGCAACTATTGAAGAAAAATAATTTCATTTAGGAACTGGATATGGAAAACCTTGCGTATTTACATTTAGCTTTCGCTAATCAAGACGAAGAAACCACCGAGTTAATATCCCTCAGTCATTTATTTAAAACAGCCGACGCACCAAATTGGCAACTCTTTTCTGGTAGTGCCTGGAAATATATCATTCCCTTGATCATCACTATATCCATTTTGAATAATGTGAGTAGTGTTTTCGCCTTAGAAAAAAATGATACCTCTGCTACCATAAACCATCTCGAACAAAATTGGATATCTCAAGTTGAAACCACCAATAACAGTGATTCTGTCAACAATATCGAACAAAACGAAATATCTCAAATTGAAATCACCAATGACCAAGTTATCAGTACAGCCCCGATAACCTCCACTACCCCAAATAATATTATTTCCGTAAGTAACAAACGCAAAAACCCCAATCTCCTCAGCAAAGGTGACGAAGGTGCAGATGTCAAAGTTTTACAAGAACGCTTGAAAATCGCCGGTTTTTATTATGGTAATTCCACAGGCATTTTTGGTCCAATTACTCAAGAAGCAGTAAAACGATTCCAAAAGGCTTATCAACTCACAGTTGATGGTGTCGTTGGTAAATCTACATTAGCTAAATTACCAGCAGTCACCGATGAAAATCAAACAACCACTTCTCAAAAATCAGATCACCCAGATATACTTAGTTTAGGCGATCGCGGTGAAGCTGTCAGAATTCTCCAAGCACAACTAATCACCGCCGGATTTCTCCAAAATCAGCCCAATGGTTACTATGGTTCTAATACAGTTGATGCTGTAAAACGCTTTCAAAAACAATACAAATTAGAAATCAATGGACTCGCTGGACAAACTACCCGTTCTAAGTTACACAGTTTAGTTAAGAACTCCACCAAAAGTAATTTTACCACCCTAGAAATCCAAAGACGACTACATGAAAAAGGTTTCTATAAAGGTCAAATCAACGGCATGATGGCATCTGATACTAAAAAAGCAATTAGTCGCGCTCAAGAATTTTATGGTATCAGTCTCAAAGATATAGCAGAAGTCAGCAGTCAACAGTCAGCAGTCAGCAGGTAAGAATCTCTTACCGGATTACTTTTACTGTAGATTCTGTATCTCATTCAAGTGCATACCACTATATAGCAGGAGTCAGGAGTCAGGAGTCAGGAGGTAAGAATCTCTTACCGGATAGCTTTTACTGTAGATTCTATATCTCATTCAAGTGCATACCGCTATATTAAAAGCGGAAGTTTTTAATTCCCGCTTTCTCGATGTCATCAGATTCCCCACGACTTAATTCATCCTTCAAACTTTGGGCTAGTAATTGATAATTGGTAATTACTCTTACCTCTTGCCTATTGCCTATTCCCTCTTGCCTTACTAAAGTGGCATCAACGCTCTTTGACACTTAGGACACACAGCATGAATTGTCATTTGACAATCTAATAAATGAAAACCCTCTTTTTGCGCTGTTTTTCCGCCAATCTTTAAAACTGAGTCATTCTTAAACTCAATAGTCGAATTACAGCGAACACAAATGAGGTGATGGTGGTGATGGGGATAAGGTTGATTAATTTCATAATGTTTATGCCCTTCACCCAATTCCAACTCCCGCAAAATCCCCATTCTTGCCATTAACTTTAAAGTGCGATAAATAGTTGATAAACTAATCCCTTCACCATCAGTTTCTAAGCGATGATATAGGTCTTCTGCACTTAAATGTTCACCCTGCGGGAGTTCCTGAAAAATGTGTAGAATTGTTTCGCGCTGTGGAGTTAAACGCCAACCTCGGTCGTTCAATTCTGCTTTAAGTGAACCAGTTGTGTAGACAGTCATACTAAATTTTCTCAACAAAGCTCATTAATTGAGAATATAACAAATATTTGGCTTGATTTGCAACAATCATTGCTTATTGAGAATAATTACTGGTTGTCAGTTGTCAGTGGTCAGTTGTTAGTGGTCAGTTGTCAGTTGTCTATTACCTATCACCTATTACCTATTACCTATCACCTATTACCCATTACCTATTACCTTCTAACTTAACGACTCTAGATAGTCGCGGATAAGGTTACGACGTTTGGGTTGGCGGAGTTTTTGTAAAGCCTTAGATTCAATCTGTCTGACCCTTTCCCGTGATAAATCAAGGGCGCGACCAATTTCTGCTAAAGAGTAAGCATGACCGTCGGACAAGCCAAAGCGCATCGAGATAACATCCCGTTCTCGACTGGTTAAATCATCAAGAAGATTATGCAAATCCTTATGTAAAGATTCTCGCATTAACATCTCTTCTGGCGTAATTGTATCAGTCTCCAGTAATTCTCCCAATTCAGTATCTTTATCCTTCCCTACCTTCGTTTCCAAAGACACAGACCGAGGGACTCTCAATAACACTTCCCGGACTTGGATAGCTGTCATATCCAACTCAATAGCTAGGTCTTCCAAAGTCGGAGTGCGACCTTTTTCTTGGGCAATTTTCCGTTGCGCCTTTTTAATTTTGTTAAGCTTTTCGGTAATATGGACAGGGAGGCGAATAGTCCGGCTTGAAGTAGCGATCGCCCTGGTAATACCTTGACGAATCCACCAGTAAGCATAGGTACTAAAACGATAACCCTTGGTAGGATCAAACTTCTCAACAGCCCGTTCCAAACCTAAAGTCCCTTCTTGTACCAAATCCAACAATTCCAAACCCCGATTTTGGTACTTTTTGGCAACAGATACCACCAAGCGCAAATTCGCCTTAATCATGTGCGATTTGGCTTGTAGCCCTTGAGTTTGAACTTCTTCTAGTTCTTCAACGGTTAAATTAGCAATTTCAGCCCAGCGTCTTTTGCCATTGGCTAAAGTCGGCTTGAGATCAGGTAAATTTATCCCCGCAGTAGTCGCCCATCTTTCCAAAGAAGGACGGTGTCCTAATTCTGATTTCAACCGCTCCTGTACCTCAATTAACCGCGAATAAGGAGCAATTATAGCGTCTCCCTCAGCAGCAGCCGCACTCAGCAATAACCGCATCTTTAAGTATCGCTGTACTTTTTGGGCTTCAGCAACTTCTTCATCTCGTCCTAACAAGCGGACTCGACCAATTTCTTGCAAATAGAGACGCACCAAATCTGTGCTACGTCGGCTAGTTTGCGCGGCTAAGGCCAAATCAGACTCAACAGCAGCCATGTCTAAATCTGGCAAATCATCATTATTGATTTCAATATCCAAGGGTGGGCTAGGATTTTGCCCTTCGTGGGCGGCATTTTTATAAAAAGATGTTGCTGGCATGATGTCTCAAATGGCTCCAGGTAACAATAGATTACGGTCAGCTAAAATTACGGTCAGCTAATTAACTGTTTAACTGTTGCTATTGTTCCCGTAATTTCGTCATGAAATAACATAGTTTGGACTTCACTGTACAATTCTTTGCAAAACTTTGTACTAATCCAAACAGATCGAAGAGAAGAAAACTTAATTTATCAGCTTTTGGACTGTTTTAACTAGATAGTTATTTTCGCCACAGTGTACTAGGTTAAAAAAAATACATTTTTAATGCGTTGTTCGTTACCAGTAGTTGTGTGCTTGAACAAGTAGCTCTGTAAATCTTCAGCCAGAGTTTTCATTAGGAGTTACCTAGTCAATACTACCATCTTTAAAGATATTGACGGTTATTTTTTTAACTGTTTATTAACATACATCTAGTTGTGATGATGTTTATAAACTACATGGTTATATTTACATCACTCAAAAAGTAATTTCCTGACAATTTGATAAATTTTTTCCAGGGATTTTGCGGTAGTCGTTTAATTTCAATTGGACACCTTACACTATCAGCATTTCTCCTCTGTTTACCATATTTGTTCTGTAGGAAAATTATCAAATTCGGGCTTGATATCTCGTAACATTAGTTGATCTAATGCCAGTCTTGGTGTTACTTCTCCTTCCAGCAGTTGGTAAACTTGCTCGGTAATGGGAATAGCAATGCCTTGTTGTTGGGCGATTTCCATTAATACCCGACAAGTGTTCACACCTTCGGCCGTGCCTGGAAGATTTGCCATGACTCCTTGCAGCGTTTTTCCATTGGCTAATTGATAACCAACTTGATAATTGCGACTTAAGGGGCTATTGCAGGTTGCTAATAAATCCCCTAGACCGGATAAACCATAAAATGTTTCCGTTTTCGCGCCTAAAGTCTGACCTATTCGCACCATTTCGGTTAGTCCGCGAGTGACTAAGGCAGCTTTGGCATTCGTGCCTAAGTGTAACCCATCACATACACCCGCAGCGATCGCCATCACATTTTTCAGTGTTCCTCCTAATTCTACGCCCACCGGGTCAGGGTTAGTATAGACACGAAACCGACTGGAGGAAAATACCAATTGGACAGTTTGAGCAGCATTGGTATTTGTACTAGCTACGACTGTGGCTGCTGGTAATTCCTGGGCAATTTCCTGAGATAAATTTGGCCCTGATAAAACCACAACAGGATGATCAGGAAAAGCTGCTTGCCAAATTTGCGAAGGTGTGTATGTAGTATGTGGTTCTAGTCCCTTGGTTGCGGTAACAAAGATTGTCTGTGGAGATAGGGACAAAGACTGCACCCTAGAAGCAACATCTCTCACCCCTTTCATCGAAATAGCCGATAAGATAACTTGAGCATTTTTATCCTCTAATACTTTTTCTAGAGGTTGGGAGTCAGAACGTGACCATAAATGCACCTGATGTCCATTAATCGCTGCTAATTTGGCTAGGGCTGTACCCCAAGCCCCTGCACCAAGAATAACGACGGATTTTGAATTTGATAATTGGTGATTGGTCATTGGTAATTGGTAATTGGTGATTGGTGATTGGTGATTGGGGTAGAACAACTGACCACTGACCACGAACAACTGACTATCTGGGATAACGTTTCATTAATTCTCTGACTTGCTCTGCATGATAGGAGCTTCTTGTCAATGGTGAAGAAACAACTTGTAAAAATCCTAGTTCTTCGCCAAAAGTTTGCCATGCTGCAAATTGTTCTGGTGTTACGAAGTCAGATACTTGTAAGTGTTTTTGACTGGGTTGGAGATATTGCCCAATTGTCAAAATATCACAATCTACTCTTCGTAGGTCTTCCATAACTTGGCGAATTTCTGCATCTGTTTCACCTAGACCAACCATGATACCAGATTTGGTGTAAGTGGTGGGAGAAATTTGGCGAGAACGTTGTAATAATTCCATTGTGCGATCGTAATTTCCCTGGGGACGCACACGGCGATATAAGCGGGAGATAGTTTCTGTGTTGTGGTTAATTACTTCTGGTTTAGCTTGGAGAATTATTTCTAAAGCTTGCCAATTACCGCATAAGTCGGGAATTAATACTTCTATTGTTGTATGAGGCGAAACTTCATGAATAGCATTAATACAGTGAACAAATTGAGATGCACCACCATCGGGTAAATCGTCTCGGTTAACAGAAGTAATCACGACGTGATTAAGCTGCATTCGCCGCACTGCTTCCGCTAGTCGTGTGGGTTCAGTGGGATCTAAGGCTTGGGGTTTCTTTTCAAAATCAATATCACAATAAGGACAAGCCCTGGTACAAGCTGGACCCATAATCAAAAATGTGGCAGTACCCGCGTTGAAACATTCCCCAATATTGGGACAGGATGCCTCTTCGCAAACAGTATTCAGGGATAAATCCCGCAAAATTTCTTTAACGTTACCAACACGCTCCCATTGAGGCGCTTTCACTCTCAACCAGTCTGGTTTTACAGTCACAGTCTACTTTTACCATTTTAGTTATACAAATCTTATGGTAGCAAGCAAAGACCTTTGTAGAAGAGAAAAAGTTTGTGATTTTGTACTGATTGTGGTATTATGTCCTTATAATGCCATTTTTGTGGCGGGATGTGGCGCAGCTTGGTAGCGCACTTCGTTCGGGACGAAGGGGCCGCTGGTTCGAATCCAGTCATCCCGATTTTGTACATGATTATGTCGTAGTGGCTGTTTTTAAAGTCAACTCGATGATTTTGAGTTTTTTTGAATTAACACAATAATTAATGGCAGTATAAATTATGTTATGCCTACGGCACGCTGCGCGTTAACGTTCACGTAGTGTGCCGGAGGCATAGTTCCTCTGAAAGAGGCACGCGCAGAGGTACAAAGGAGCAAAGGTTTAAATTTTTATTTAACCTTGTAGGTGTAGAATTTTAGTCAAGTTATTAATAATAGAAGTTCTAGAATAAAGCTAAATGTTTGAGCAAACTTTTAAGAATATTGATGATGTTCTCTGGAAAGAGGCAGGTTGTACTACGGAATTAGATTACACTGAGCAAACTTCTTGGCTGCTGTTTTTGAAGTATTTGGATGATTTAGAACAGGAAAAGGCAGAAAAAGCGGAGTTAACGGGGGAATCTTATCAGTTTATCATTGATGAAACTCATCGTTGGTCTGTTTGGGCTGCACCTAAAGATAAAAATGGTAAGTTAGATCAAAATCATGCGCTAACTGGTGATGATTTGATTGATTATGTCAACCGCAAGTTATTTCCATATTTACAGGGTTTTAAGGAACGGGCTACTAGTCCAGATACGATAGAATATAAGATTGGTGAGATTTTTAGCGAGATTAAAAATAGGTTTCAAAGTGGTTATAGTTTGCGGGATGCTTTGGAATATATTGATGAATTAAGATTTAGATCCCAGCAGGAAAAACATGAGTTATCCCATCTCTATGAAGCGAAAATCAAGAATATGGGAAATGCGGGGCGTAATGGTGGGGAATACTATACACCACGTCCGTTAATTCGCGCCATGATTCAGGTTGTTAAGCCGAAAATTGGGGAAAAAATTTATGATGGTGCTTGCGGTTCGGCGGGTTTTTTATGTGAAAGTTACGACTATTTACGGCAAGGGAAATTAACTACTAAACAACTGGAAATTCTCCAGAAAAATACTTTTACGGGTAAGGAAAAGAAGAGTTTAGCTTATGTCATTGCCATCATGAATTTGATTTTACATGGCATTGATGCGCCGAATATTATTCATACTAATACTTTAACGGAAAATCTCAGCGATGTTCAAGATAAAGATCGTTTTGATGTGATTTTAGCAAATCCGCCGTTTGGGGGTAAGGAACGGAAGGAAGTACAGAACAATTTTAATATTAAAACTGGGGAAACAGCGTTTTTATTTTTGCAGCATTTTATCAAAATGTTGAAGGTTGGTGGTAGGGCGGCGATAGTAATTAAAAATACTTTTCTTTCTAATTCTGATAATGCTTCGCGGGCTTTACGTCAAGAGCTTTTGAGTAGTTGTAATTTACATACTGTTTTAGATTGTCCGGGTGGGACTTTTATCGGTGCGGGGGTGAAAACTGTTGTTTTATTTTTTGAAAAAGCAGAACCTTTAGACGCGATTCAGACTACGCCGATTTTTAATCAAGGTAAGTCAATAAATGAACAAATGAACAAATGGCGACTAAAAAGATTTGGTATTATCAATTAGATCCGGGGCGGAATATGGGGAAAACTAATTCCCTGAATGATGATGATTTACGGGAGTTTGTGGAGTTACAAGCTACTTTTGCAGTGTCGGGAAAGTCTTGGCTGGTAGATGTTGCTGATGTTGATCAGGAGACTTTTGATTTATCGGTGAAAAATCCCAATAAGGGGGAGGAATTGAGGTTAAGAGAACCGCAGGAAATTTTAGATGAAATTGCAGTTTTGGATCTGGAAAGTGCAGAGATTTTGGCAGGAATTGGGGAAATACTATGAAAAATTGGGAACTTGTACGCCTTGGAGATATATGTAACTTAATCAACGGTAGAGCTTACAAAAAAGCAGAATTGCTTCATGAAGGTAAGTACCCTGTTCTCCGTGTAGGGAATTTCTTTTCAAATCGTTCCTGGTATTACTCAAATTTAGAGCTTGACGATAGTAAATATTGTGATGATGGCGATCTACTATATGCTTGGTCAGCATCATTTGGCCCGCGTATTTGGAAAGGTGGAAAGGTTATATATCATTACCATATTTGGAAGACCAATCTTAACTTAGACAAGGTTGATAAGAAATATTTATATTATTGGTTTGAGTGGGACACCGAAAGAATCAAAACAGAACAAGGTGTTGGCACGACTATGATTCACGTTACTAAAGAGGCAATGGAGAATCGTAGCCTTTATCTTCCTGCTATTCCAGAGCAAAAGAGAATTGTAGCGATCGCAGATGAGGCATTTGAGGGGATTGATACAGCAATAAGCAACACTGAAAAAAACCTCAGCAATGCACGGGAACTATTTGAAAGTTATCTAAATTCTATTTTTAGTCAAAAAGGCGAAGGGTGGGAAGAGAAGAAGTTGGGCAATTTGTTAGATACTTTAACTGATTATCATGCAAATGGAAGTTATGAAATATTAAAGCGAAACGTTAGATTATTAGATAATGATGGTTATGCGTATATGGTTCGGAGTACAGACTTCGAGAACAAATTTACTAATTCTTTAAAATATATTGACAAGCACGCTTACGAATTTCTTAGCAAAAGCAAAGTATTTGGTGGAGAGATAATAATAAGCAAAATAGGTAATGCAGGAAAAGTTTATCTAATGCCAACTATAGATAGACCCTGTTCACTGGCTATGAACCTATTCTTATTAAGAACCAACTTAAATCAAATACAAAGTGATTATTTGTATTTCTTTTTAGAATCTCGGTTTGGGAAGGTGCAAATTTATGAACGGTTAAATGGTACTACTACAAAAACAATACGCAAAGATGGAATCAGATCACTGAATATTTTAGTACCTCCACTTTCAGAACAAAAGAATATTGTTGAAAAACTTGATACTTTACTAACTGAAACCCAACGCCTTGAAAACATCTACCGCCAAAAAATCGCCGCATTAAAAGAACTAAAACAATCCATCTTACAAAAAGCATTTACAGGAGAACTCACCACAGATAAAGGGGAAAAATAGAAAAGATGATAAAAATATTTTGTCTGAATCAGGATGCTCAGGATTAAAGGATGTACAGGATGTTTATTGATATTATAAAATAGTATTTATTACCGACAGAAAACGAGGAAATCAATCCTGAAAATCCTCAAATCCTGGAAATCCTGATTCAGACAAAAAATGTACACTTACTAGCAGAGAGTTTAACTTATGTTGATACAGAAGATAGTTGAAGAACTGCGAGACATTCCTGAAGATAAATTAGCAGAAATTTATGATATAATTCACCACTTTCGCTTAGGTTTAGATCGGGAAACTCCTCAACCTCTCACGGTAAGCACAATCAAACCGCGTACCCCTGGATTACTAACAGGAAAACTCAGCGATGCTTTTTTTGAACCCTTACCAGAAGAAGAACTTCAGCAATGGGAATAAACTACCTAATTGATACACATATCATGTTGTGGTGGTTCTTTGATGACCCAAAACTTGATACCGAATGTCGAAACATCATTTGCAACCCTGATCATCTCATTTTCGTTAGCAGTGTTTCCGCTTGGGAAATTGCGACTAAATACCGCATTGGGAAACTACCTGAAGCAAAACAAATCGTTGAGGAATATTCACAGATATTACATCGGGCAAGATTTGTAGAACTTCCCATGACTTCAGCCCATGCGCTCAGAGCAGGAAGCCTACCAATTGCCCATCGAGATCCTTTTGATCGTATGATTATGGCTCAAGCAGAACTAGAAAGTTTACCCGTCATCACTTACGATACAGCATTTCAAACTGGACTAATTCAGGTAATTCCCAACCACCAGCAAAGACTATGAATGAAGCCGAAACCCGCGCCGAATTAATTGATCCCGCCTTAACTGCTGCTGGTTGGGGAGTAGTTGAAAATAGCCGTATTCGTCGAGAAGTCATCGCTCCTGGCCGTTTAATTGGCAACAGTAAACGGGCAAAAGCAGACATCGCCGATTATGTATTAGTTTATCGTGGGGAAAAACTCGCCGTTATCGAAGCCAAAAAACGCGACTTACCCGACACGGAAGGTTTAGGACAAGCCAAAAAATACGCCGAAAAATTACAAACTCGCTTTGCTTACTCTACCAATGGTGTTGGCATCTATCAAGTAGATATGCACACCGGAAAAGAAGGTTATATAAACAAATATCCCACACCCCATGAACTATGGGAAGCCCGGTGGTTGAGCGAAGTCCGGCGGTTGAGCGAAGTCGAAACCGAAACCAGGGAACGAGAATGGCGCGATCGCTTTGCAGCTATTCCCTTTGAAGACAAAAGCGGTACATGGGAGGCTCGATACTATCAACATAATGCCATCAAATATGTTTTAGAAGCGATAGCGAAGCGCTCCGTAGGAATCGCCCAAGGACAAAACCGAATTTTATTAACAATGGCCACAGGTACAGGTAAAACCTTTATCGCTTTCCAACTAGCCTGGAAACTCTTCCAAAGCCGATGGAACTTGAGCGGTAAACCTACACGCCGCCCCAGAATACTATAGATCGTAATATTCTTGCAGACCAAGCCTTTAACGCCTTTTCCGCCTTTCCTGATGATGCCCTAGTTCGCATAGATCCCGAAACCATCAAAAAACGGGGGAGAGTTCCCAAAAATGGCAGCATCTTCTTTACAATTTTCCAAACATTCATGACTAAAACAAGCGGTTCTCTGAGCAGTTGTCTGAGCGAAGTCGAAGACAACACCCCCAAATTTAACGACTATCCCCCCGACTTTTTCGACTTTATTATCATTGATGAATGTCACCGAGGAGGAGCAAAAGACGAAAGCACCTGGCGAGGAATTTTAGAATACTTTTCCCCAGCAGTACAATTAGGACTAACTGCCACACCCAAACGGGAACACAACGCCGATACCTACGCTTATTTTGGTGATCCAGTTTATATCTACGCCCTCAAAGATGGGATTAATGATGGGTTTTTAACTCCCTTTAAAGTTAGAGAAATAGAAACTACTTTAGATGAATATATTTATAGCCCTGATGATGATGTCATAGAAGGGGCAATAGATGATGAAAAAACTTATACAGAAACCGATTTTAATCGCATTATTGAAATTCAAGAACGGGAACGCTACCGAGTACAACTATTCATGGAGGAAATAGATCAAAATCAAAAAACTATTGTATTTTGTGCTAACCAAGATCATGCCCTAGCGGTAAGAGATTTAATCAATCAAATGAAAATTAGTAATAATCCTAATTATTGCCACAGAGTTACAGCCAATGATGGCAAATTAGGAGAACAACACCTCAAAACGTTTCAAGATAATGAAAAAAATATTCCCACTATTTTAACCACTTCTCAAAAACTTTCTACCGGAGTTGATGCTCGCAATGTGCGGAATATTGTCTTAGAGGGTGTTTGAAAAGTTTTGATGGGTAAAATTTTATGCTAATCGCCTCACCATGATTCGGATCATGGCAAGGTAAATAAAAGTCTCTGATGTTTCCGGTAATAACTCATAATCTCTGACCAATCGACGACACCCCATCAGCCAGCCGAAAGTGCGTTCTACGACCCATCGCTTTTTGAG
>NZ_VIKX01000307.1 GCF_009711935.1 Dolichospermum sp. UHCC 0259
TGAGCTTTCAGGTATCCTTTTTTCTATCATACTTTCTGCATGAAGGAAATCCCTGGTTTTCCTGTCAAAATTAACACACTAGCGCGTATATTACCGCGATGAGCAAAAACGCGCTCATTGGGTAACTCCCCCCCCTGGTGGTATTCGTGTCCCCGAATCAGAAGCACAAAAGTATAGTGACTTCCAAGGCTATAACGGACGCACCACAGGTCGGGATCTCACTCAAGTACCAGAAGCACGATCATAAGGAGACAGATCATGGTTAACGACTTTTTGCAAAAAGCGAAAGATTTTTTAGTAGGCTTAGGTGATAAACGAGATCAAGAAGAAATCCGTCCACCTCGTGATGATCTAAACGAAGCCAATTTTGGTGATGTTCGTCCCGCCAGTGAAGACCCCTATGGCGACCCCGCTAACCAAGGCAATTTTGATAATGTTCGTCCCGCCAGTGAAGACCCTTATGGCGACCCCGCCGACCAAGGTAACTTTGGTAATGTTCGTCCCGCCAGTGAAGATCCCTATGGCGACCCCGCCGACGAGGAAAATTAACTTCTATTAATGAAGAGAAGTGTGAGGGAGTTGGAGGTCAAGTTTCCTGCAAAATCTCCAACGCCCTGGTAATATTTTCCCTCACCGACTCCGCCGAAGTCTGCAAAGCTGCTTTTTCCTGATCATTAATATTCACTTCCACAATTTTTTTAATTCCCTCATTTCCTAACAAGCAAGGAACACCAATTACCACATCATTTAAACCATATTCTCCTTGCAAATAGGCCGCCATTGGTAACAACCGAGATTCATTTAATAATATTGACTGCACCATAATTGAAGTCGCCGAAGCCGGAGCAAAAAACGCCCCACCAGTCTGCATTAATTCCACAATTTCTGCGCCACCATTGCGAGTTCTGGCGACTAAATTATCAATGGTTTTTTGACTTAATAATTCTGTAATGGGAATCCCATTGACTGTGGCATAGCGAGATAAAGGAACCATCAAATCTCCATGACTTCCTAATACCATTGCTTTGACATCTGCGGGTAAAACTCCTAATTCTAAAGCTACAAAAGTTTCAAATCTGGCAGAATCTAAAACCCCAGCCATACCCATAACTCGACTTCTAGGTAAACCTGTAGTTTGCCAAGTTAAATAAGTCATCACATCCAAAGGATTTGTGACCACTATAAAAATAGCATCAGGAGAATGAGCGATCGCATTTTTAGCCGCATTTACCACAATCTGGGCATTGACTTTCAGCAAATCATCCCGACTCATCCCCGGTTTGCGAGGAAAACCCGCCGTAATCACGACAATATTGGAATTAGCCGTATCTGCATAGTTGTTAGTTCCGCTAATTTGCCGATTATGGGACTCAATTCCCCGCGCTTCCAGCAAATCTAAAGCCAAACCTTGAGGCATCCCGGCAACAATATCCAACAATACCACATCAGCCAGATTTTTCTCAGCAATGCGTTGGGCTAAAGTGCTACCAACTCTCCCTGCGCCCACAATCGTTACCAGGGGAGAATTACCAACAATTGGGGAATTAGACATAATTTTTCGATAATTGCGATTCTTTAATCATAGTCCGGTGGGTTAGCGACAATGTAACCCACCATATTGCTAACTTTTAGGCTCAAGCACAACTACCAATTACACAAACTCTTCCAACTGTGACAACTTTAACCAAATATTTGGGGTTGGTACTTGTCCAAACTTCACCAAAGCATAATCACCCTTGATATCCACAATTTCCCCTTGGGTTTCAAACAAATAACTAGGTAAACGGGAATCACTAGCCTGAGATTCTAGACTATTTTCCAGCTTTTCCCGAATAGCCCGCACCATATTTCCTTTTTTAATAGCCATAAGTTCCCCTCGTTCCAAAATAAACGCTTTTACTGAAAATTTTAGCTTGTACCCAGACACAAGGGGAATTTTTCTATTAATTACCTTGTTTTTTAGTCCTTATATTTTCTGCCGCGCCATTGCTTGGGAGTGTGAAATGCAGATAAAAAGATGCGTAGCACCGCTAAAGGAGAAAGCCAGAATAACCAACCACCGGTGGCATCTTTGCGATCATAAGAGAGAGCGATCGCTAATAATAAAGCAAAATGAACAGGATTAACATACTAGTCTATCAGTACCATTAGCAGAACAGAGGCAACTAAAAGCGACATTATTAGCTACAATACCATCTGGTAAAATTGCAGAAATTGTGGAGGAGCAAAGACAAACCGTAGCTTTGCCTTTTTGGGGAATTGCTGGTTTGGGTTTGTTATTGGGTATTTCCCTCAATCAACCCATTGGCTTATTAGCAGCTATTGGGGGGACTGTAGCAGCCTTTAGAATACAAAAATGGGGTTGGCAATTACAGGCAAATCGCCTATTATTACGGACATTGGAAGATATTGAAACCCGGATTTCTCAACCTAGTAATTGAGTACAAACAACAAATTAATTGAGGAGATAGAAGTTATGACAAAGTATGATTATATTTTCAAGTCCAAAGACAAAATCGAAGAATCATTGAATGAACCAGAGGCAGTAGCAGCAATTGGTGTGATTACTACCATAGTTGATTGTGGAGTTGAAGATATAGATGCAGAAAGTTTAGCTGATATTCTCTGGGAGTTTGAAATATTTGATGAATACTCAGAAGAAGAAATGCTAGAAACGGTGGATAGACTCGTAGAAATTGCCAGAGAGGCTGGATTAGGTTCTTTGTTTAATGCTGCTAATGCAGGGATTTCTGATGAGGCAGTTTTAGATGGTTTTGCGGCTGGAGTGATTATGCTTTTAGATGCGGAAAATTTAATTATTCCAGCAAATAAAAAGGTTTTTCTGAAACAACTACAAATAGCTTTAGAACTGGATGATGAAGAAGCGGAAGAAATTATCAAAGAGATAATTGCCTCAATAGAAGCTGGGGATGAGGAAGAATATCTTGATGAAGAATATGAAGCAGTCATTTTCAATGAAGCTGGTGAACAATTTTATCAATCACCTTTGGGTAACTTTATAGTTCCTATTCCTTTAAATTATGAACAGGGCGGACAATTGCAAACGGAGGAAGGAATGGTGAGTTTTGCGGATGATATTGGTACTTTACTCAGAATTGATTATTATCCTCTCTCTCTAGAAGAAATTGATGATCTGGAATCCCAGGAAGATGAAGGATATCTGCATAGGGTTTTGGTGGATAAATATGTCCCCCAAGCAATTATTTCTCATGTTCCTACGGCGGAAGTGAAACATAAAGAATATTGGCAAGATACTTTAGAAAGTTATTACTATGTATTAGTAAATATGCCTCAAGGTTCAACTATATCCAAGCAAGAAACTAATGGCAATAATGGCATAAAATTAGATGCCTATAGAGGATTGTTGTCTTTTGTTAATAATGAATGTTTGTATATAGTTAGTAGTCAACGCAGCTTTTTAAATGGGGAAGTACCTGGTTCTGTGAAGGAAGAGGCCAAGAAAATGAAAAAAGCTATTTTAGATTTTGTCAATACGATTGAGTTTGCCTAAATCTCAATTTCTCAATTTTAGCAGTAGTCAGACGTTTGGGCGCAGGCCCTGCGCCCCTACTGGTTATGAAAATTTGGATTTAATGTAGGGGTAGCGCCCCCGTGCCTACCCCGGTATTTGGGGCAACCACAGGGGGTTTGCCCCTACAAAATTGATTGGTTTAGTAATTTTGAAAATGTTTAATGAATTTTGCATAGGTACTTATTAGCGATCGCATAGGACACAATTGCGAGAAACTAAGAATAGGTCTATTAAAATTAGGAGAATCTCATGGCTTGGACTCAAGTTTTAGCTGCTAATGCACTGGCTGCTGGTGCGCGTGAAGTAGTCAAAGTGGGCGATCGCAAGATCCTCCTCTTAAACCACGACAATCAGTTGTATGCTGTTAATGATACCTGTCCTCACTTAAAAATGTCTTTGAAAAAAGGAAAAATCGAAGATGGGGCGATAGTTTGTCCCTTCCACCGCAGTGCATTTGACTTGGGTAATGGAGAAGTAAAAACTTGGTGTCCCTTCCCACCCGTAGTTGGTAAATTACTATCAATGGTTTCCTCGGAAAAAACTTTACCAACCTATCCTATAAAAGTAGAAGCTGGCAACATTTTAATTGATGTCTAAGTAGTAGGGGCGGGGTTTCCCCGCCCTCAATTGTATTGCTACTTAACTGATTTTTGAATATTTATTAATCATTGTTTTCACATTTAATAAATGTTCTTCAACAATTTCGGGAACTTCAGTATGGGTTTCAATAATTAACTTACCAATCGTATTAGTAGCTATTTCATTAATAGCATCAATCAAAAGATTGGGCATAGTAATATTAGCTTCAGCAATTTCTTTAATAGTAGCTTTGGGGTTATCTTGTTCCAGTATGGCTTTCAAAACCTGAATTTCATAACCGGGGAGATGGTTTAAAAAATTATTCCATTCTGTTGGTAAATTTTCTGTGTGATCATGTTTCCCATTTGTGGAATCTAATGGTTCTAATAATTCATCAAAAGGAAATAAGTCTAAATTATCTTCTTCATTATCGGGCAATGTTGGGGGACTAATTGTTTCCACTTGTTGAAGTAATTCCCAAACTTGATTTTGCAATAAATCCCGTTCATCTTGTAAGACGGAAATTTGATTTTGCAGTTGATTAACTTCCGTTTTTTGTTCTAATGTCTTATTCTGTAATAATTGGAGTGTATTTTCCAGATTATTTCTAGTTATACCTGTTTCTGCTAGTAAATCATTTTGCTTAGTAATTTCCAGTTCTTTATTTTGAATTTCTATGCGTAGTTCATAAAGCTTTTCTTCTAATTGTGGTTTAAGTCTTTCTAACAAAATCACATCATTTTCTAATTCTTTTTTTTGCTGTTTGATTACATCTAATTGAGGTTGAATTTGGTTGATTTCAGCACGGGAAGCGTGACAATTTAGCTCTAATCTTCGCTTTTCTGTAATCAAATTATTGCAACTATTATTTAGCTCTATATTACTATTCTCTAAATGGGTAAATTCATTTTTAAGATTATAAATTTCGGCTTCAATTTGCTTTTTTTGGGCAGCCAATGTACCGATATCTCGATGCAAACTATCTCTTTGACTACGACAATCTCCAATTTGATTTTCTAACTGCTGAGTTTCTGCATACAATAAATTTCTATATTCTTCTAATTGGTTTATTTCCTTGAGAATACGGGATTTTAATCCTTCTATATCTCGAATCCGTCTTTGGAGAGAACCAATCATCTTAAACTCATCATTTCTTCGCCGTTTATCAACCAGAAATGCGGCTGCATAAGTAGCTAATACTGTAATTATTCCCGTAAAAAAGGCTCTAGAAATATCCCAATTAGGAACAAGACTTAACCCAAAACTGACACTAAAAGCGGTTATTCCTAGTACGACTCGATGACTAACTACTGTTGGTTGCATCTTACTAGGTTTTATGGTAGCCAAGTTGTTAGAATGATTAGTAATTAACGTCATTATTCCTCACATTTTCACCAAATACAGCTAAATCTGCCTTTAAAAAGTCAATAAACTGCCTTGCGGTTCTGCCAGAACGGCCATTATGACGGGTTGCCCATTGTAAAGCTTTGTATTCTAAATCTTCGGGAGAAATATTGATATTTGCTGCTAGGTGCTGGACTATTTGTAAATAGGTGTTTTGATCTGCGGCTGCAAAAGTTAATGTTAGACCAAAGCGATCGCTAAAAGACAACTTTTCTTGCATTGTATCCCAACCATGAACTTCATTGTTATCCTTGGGGGCTGGTCTATCAGTAAAATATTCCCGAATTAAATGGCGACGGTTAGACGTAGCATATACAACTACATTTTCCGGTCTAGCAGTTACATTACCCTCTAAAACTACTTTCATGGCTTTGAAACTATCATCATCTTCTTCAAAGGAAAGATCATCTACAAAAATAATAAATTTCTGGGGAACACCTCGCAACAATTCGACAATTTTTGGTAAATCTGGCAATTCCGACTTAGATACTTCTATTAAGCGCAAATTTCTATGACTATATTCATTTAATAAAGATTTAACTAAAGAAGACTTACCTGAACCACGACTACCATACAGTAATACGTGCAATGCAGTTTCGCCTGACAATAAAAACTCTGTGTTTTTCACTAAAGCATCTTTTTGCCACTCGTAACCCACCAATGTAGACAGTTTCACCCCATCAGGACAAGTAATACCAACTAACTGCCCACTTTGCCAACGGAAAGCCCTATATTGGGAAAATAAACCAGTTCCATATTGCTGATAATAAGCGGCTAAATCTGTCACCGCATCACCCCAATTTGCCAACTGGGGAAGAGATGCCATTAAACCCGTTTCTCCCCCTAGAGTTTCCGGTTCTCGATACCAAACTACAGGAGAAGTAGGTAAATGCGTCGCCATTTGTACCCACTCGCTCAAAACCGCACTATTACATTCATATAAACTTTGTAATATTTGCAAATCATGTTGCACGGCCACTATTAAAGCCAAAGGTAATTGCCTAAACTCCTGCCGTTGTGCCAATTTGCTAAAAGGATTATCCGCAGTGAGAATTTGCCCAATCAGATATTCTTCCCAGGTTTGATGACTATTGGCTAAAGCTTGGAAATAACTACCGTAAGCCTGGAGGCAATCTCGCCCATCTGCATCAGTATAACGGATGGTTTGTAATAAATTCAGAAACGCTCTACCTACGTCGCTATCTAGGACAGATTGATACAGTAAAAGGGAGGCAGCTTGGCGTTGTAGAAGTTGAACCGCTGTATAAGATGTAGTATTTGCCGTCAGCATTGGTAGATGATCCATCAATCAACTGGTTAAAAGGGAACTGGGGATTGGGGGCTGGGGACAGAAAAATCAATTGTATAATTAATTCGGTTCCATTACTTATGTCTAATTTATATTATTCTTGCCTCCCTCCATTCTTCTTTCTTCTTCTTCCTCCTCCTGACTCCTGACTCCTGACTCCTCCTCCTAACTCCTGTACCTACAGGAATACAAGTGTAGCCATTCATATATTATACTAAAGAACATTGGGGACAAAAGTCAACTAATACTGGTTATAATCAGGATAAATTGCTAACATACATACAGGAAATATAGATCACTGGTAACTGTAAGTAACCCTTGTTGTAACTGGATATGTCCTAGCAATTATTTCAGAAACAGTAATGTTTGATTCAAGGTGCAAAGCTCTACTACAGATATTGTAAAGATTTTATAGTTTCTTCCGTAGACTTGAAAGTAAAAAAATAGCTAATATTGCCATTTTGGCAGGTCTTTCTGACACAAATGAGATATTAGTAGATAGTAGCAATGTTTCGTAAATTTTTTACCATTAACCTAAGAACTGCTACAGCCACCTCAATATTGACTGCGGTAACTCTTTAGCCATTTAAATAACTAGGAAATAATTCATGTTATTATCACTGTCTTCTCAAAATGTTATCCAGTATCTGCTCAAGGCAGGACTGTGTAGCGCGGAAGATGGCGCTGCATATAAATCTGTATTGCCAGAAAATAGCAATAAAAATGGGAATTTACTGGTAATCCTGGCAAATAATCGCCAACTACTGATTAAACAAGAACGTCACATTAATAATGATCAAAATTGCCATGAACTCTTTAATGAATGGCTGTTTCACCAACTATTGCAGAAATTTCCAGTGATTGGTAATATTGGAGCGATCGCATCATCATTGTTACATTTTGATGAAGAAAATTCTATTCTGGTGCGGAGCTACTTCAGCGAATATGTGGAGTTAGGAAAATTTTATCAACAGAGTAGTATATTTCCTACAGCAATCGCCAGCGCGATTGGTACTACGTTAGCAGGATTACACCGAGCCACGTTCAATAAACGTGAGTATCGTGATTTTATGTCTACTGCCCCCGCAGGACAGTTTCGTTATAATTTTTACAATCCCGCCCAAGGCATACCCTCAATAAATCCAGACACATTTGGGACAATTCCCACTGAGGCGCTACAATTTCACCGTCTGTATCAGCGTTACGAAAGTTTAGAATCAGCGATCGCTGACTTAGCGTATGATTGGAAACCATCTTGTTTAACTCACAACGATTTACAATTAAGCAATATTCTCGTTCACTCTCGATGGGAACAGCTAGATAACTGCTTGACAAAACTAATTGACTGGGAAGCTTGCACTTGGGGAGATCCAGCTTTTGATTTAGGAACTTTATTAGCCAGTTATTTACGCCTGTGGCTGTCCAGCTTAATCGTAGATCCGACATTAGAGCTAGAAGAATCTTTAAACTTAGCCATGATTCCTCTAGAAGCAATACAGCCTTCCATCTTAGCATTAATTCAGGCTTATCTTGATGCCTTCCCCATGATTTTAGAATATCATCAAGACTTCATTTTGCGGGTAATTAAGTTTGCAGGTTTAGCATTAATTCAACAAATTCAACACAGAATTGAATCCCAAAAATCCTTTGACAATAGTAACTTATGTATGCTCGAAGTTGCTAAAAGCCTCTTAACAATGCCAGACCAATCAGTATTAACAATTTTTGGCATTTCCGCCGCCGAAATCCTCCAATCTGTCCCCACACTTCAGAAACTTCCCCAACCCCAAAAAGAACAACAATTAGTGCGTCTTTATTACGAAAAAACTCGTCTACGCGGTTGTTAGTAATATGATGAAAATCCATGATTTCATCCCTTCTTATCCGCGTTTATCTGCGTTCATTTGCGTTCAATAATTCTTGAAATATATATTCTCCTAAAATTTGAGGTGCAAAACACATTAATGTTTGATGACTCTACCAATCAAATTCTCAATACATTATTCGATATTGCCAGTAATATCCAGATTGAACCTAATTTTTGTATTTACCATCCCAATTATCAACCTTTTGCCTTACCCACAAATATAGCAAATAGGTTTCAACAAAACTCACCTTCCTTAAAACAGAAATATTTGAATATACTGTTAAGAAATTTCCTCTATGGTATTTATTACAATGGTTCACTACAAACAGTTTTAGCCACAAATAATAATTGTCAATCTCCGGTAAATTTCCTAGAAAATAATAGTTTAGGTGTAGATGAAGAATTTTATGAACAACTACATCATAGCAATCATGGGACAGGTCATTATGAACCCAATTGGCAGATTTTGAGAATTGAACCTGATGGGAGTATGGCTGTAAATAAAGATGGATTAACCTTATATATTGAGCCAGAATGTCATCTACAACCCCGGAAAAAGTCACCTAAAGTGGGGGAATTAATAGCAATATGGATGCCTAAAAATCGCTTACAGAATGGCTGTTATGTCGCAGTAAGTAATACAGCAATAGAAAATCAAGATCAACAAAATACTGATTTAGAAGTAGGGCGGATTTACTTTAATATTACATCAGCCGGGGCAATTGTCCTCATGGATAGCTTAACCCAAGCCTTGAATAATGAATCAATCGTCTTCAGTTTTCAAGTTCTTTATAATCCTGCTGCATATCAGCGTTATGATGCTGGCGTGCTGCATTTTGAAAGTCAAGATTACCCCACAATTCGGAATATTCTGCAAGATATTTATCAAAAACATCAAGCTTACTTTCAGCCAGAAATTCCCTTATTTACGAAATTTTTAGCACCAGGATTAGGGTTAGCAGAAGAACCAAATCAAAAATTTGCTTCTCAAGAAAGTTTTGGCATGAATCGTTGTCAAATTGTTGCCAATGCGTTATTAGAATCTTGGCAAAAGGGTAAAAATGCCCTGGAAGAAAGAATAGAAGTCATTAACCAACACTTTGCCAGAAACTTGATTGACGTGCAGCATCCCTATCTGAATCCGGCTTCTGAGGATATTTATCAGCCGTTAATTTAAGTAGTAAAGGAGGGCTTACGAATTGATTAAGTTTCCTAAATACTAAGATGTGGATTTTATCTCTTGTAGGGTGCGTCAGACCCGATAATTTGCTAAAAAACAGATTTCCTCTATCTGACGCACTAAATACTAAGATGTGGATTTTATCTCTTGTAGGGTGCGTCAGACCCGATAATTTGCTAAAAAACAGATTTCCTCTATCTGACGCACCCTACTAAATAAGTTATTTTCAAGGGCGAAAACGACGCAATTTTGTTCATTTATATGATCGTAAGTTAGTGAACGTGCGTAATTCTAGTAATTTAGGCGATCGCTTTTTTGGGCAATTTCTCCAAATATGCACTTTTAGCACTGACACAGTATGATCTAAATCACTGAATTAAACATCTTTGGCGTTACATGATGAACCAAATCCATCATCACTGAATTTATCATGGGTATCTTAATTTCAATCCTCACTCAGATAATTTTTCTACTCCTGGTATTGCGAGTGATTTTCTTACTCCTAGATAGAGTAATCGAGGTTTACAGGAAAAAAAGATCAATTTACCAACCGAAATGGGGAGAGATACAAGAGTCCAGAAAGTCCAGAGATAAAAGGAATAAAAGGCTTTCACAAATTAAGCATCAGTCCTCAAATAGTTCTAGCTTTTCCGGTCGTCAATGGAATAAACTGTTATTAAAAGTTCAGGGAGATATTCCCACAGCCGAAAGATTAATCAACAATCTCAAAATTAAACATCCTGGAAAAAGTGACAAATGGTACATCGAAAAAGCCATTTTTGATTTAGAACGTGATAAAGGTCGTTATTAAATACAGAAATTAGCAGTCATCACAATCATCACTAAACATACTTTGAGTTTCCCGCACTCACCTACTGAATATAAAGTAAAATAATATGTAATAACAGATTTTAATTCAGGACATTTTTACAATGGCTTTTACATATTACTACACCGTAAGATTTCAAGATACTGATGGGGCTGGAGTCGTTTATTTCGCTAATATCTTGAGAATTTGTCATGAAGCTTATGAGGTTTCATTAGCAGCTTCTGGTATTAATCTTAAATCATTTTTTACTAATCCATCTGTCGCTTTTCCTATTGTTCATGCAAATGTAGATTTTTTACGTCCTATGTATTGTGGTGACAATTTAATGATTAGTTTATTAGTAGAAAAAATAGGTTTAGATAAGTTTGAAATTACCTATGAGATGATTATAGATGAAGTCATAGTTGCAAAGGCAATTACTAGGCACATTTGCATTGATACAAGTAGTAAAATGAAGCAAGAATTACCAGATTATATAAATAATTGGTTAACAACTAATCACAGAGATGCGGAGGGTGCAGAAAGAAGAAAGTCAAGAGAAGAGGTGATGTAATTAGTTGTTTTTTAGAATATCTTCGGCGATTTTTTGGAGTTGTTGACGGTTGATTTTACCTTGATTATTCCGAGGTAAGTTTGGTAGGGAAATCCAATGTTTGGGAATTTTGAATTTACTCAGTTGATTTTTTAGTTGAGTTTGAATTTGCAAATGAGAAATATTTTGATGACTGGGAATATAAATAGCTGTTAATGCTTGTCCCCAATGTTTATCAGGTACACCAATTACACAAACATCTATTACCATTTGAGTTTTTCTAATCGCTGCTTCAATTTCGATTGGGTAAACATTTTCTCCACCTGTAATAATTTTGTCGCTATCTCTGCCAATAATATGTAAATAGCCTTGATGATCTAAAAAACCAATATCATCAACTACAAAGTTATTTCTATTTTCCCAGATTTGGGGATAATAACCTAATGCTAAAGATTGAGTTTGAATATTTATATTTCCCGGTGGATTATCAATACTAATTTTAACATGGGGCAGAACTTTTCCACTATTAAATTTACCTTGTAAGAATTGATCAGGTTTGAGTGTTGCTATTTGAGAAGCGGTTTCTGTCATTCCATAGGTAGGTGCTAATCTAATTTGATGAAATCTCGCTTTTTCTAATAGTTCATTCCAAGGTGGCGCACCTCCTAAAAGGACAGTAGAAAATTGGGATAACCATTGAGTTAATTCGGGATTTTGGTAGATTTTTTGTAATTGGGTAGGAACTAAAGATATAAAAAAATCGTGGGGATTAATATTTGGTATTTGAGAAGATTCTAATATTTTAGATGAGGTTATGACTAATTTACCTCCTGTTGTGAATGAACGCATAAATTGCATTAATCCACTCACATGATACAAGGGTAATATACAAAATGAATTAACTGAATTGATTTGAAAATATTCTGTAAATCCCTGTACGGAGGCGGTTAATGTTTGCCATGTATGAATAGCAAATTTGATCTTTCCTGATGAACCACCAGTGGGAATCATGATAGAATTGGTAATGGGTAATTGGTGATTGGTGATTGGTGATTTGAAAAAGTTATAATCTATTCCTAAAACTATATCTGGTTGAATTAAATTAAAGACTTGTTCCCATTCGTCTGAACTCCAATCTGGGTTACAGAGAAAAACTGGACATTTAGCTGCACAAGCAGCAATAAAACTGGCTAAAAATCTCACTGGTGATTTTTCTGCAATGATGATTTTTGGATTTGATAACTGGGTGAATTTTAAATATAATTCTGTTACTATCTTTGGTAATTCTTGGCTATGATCACAAATTAGCCAATCATGATTTTGGATATTATTTAAAAGGTTTTCCATAGACTTTCTAGCCAGTTTGCTTCTTGTTGTTGAAAAAAGTGATTAATCCCAAAGCCAACAGCGCGGTTATTTGTGGATAATTCTGAGGCTAATTGTAGTGAGGCTTGTCTCCCAATTTCGGTTTCAAATACAGATGAAAATACCATATCAATTTGATGTTGTTTACAAAACTCTCTTAACCGAGATGGTGAACCGAATATCCCCGGTTTAATCACAAATATTCCTCGCCAACCTTGCTGAAAACATGATTCTAATTGGTGGAGATTGGCGATAGATTCATCTAAGGCTATAGGTGTTAAATATAATTTACTTAATTCTTGCATTGCTGTAAATTTATCTACAGATAAAGGTTGTTCAATAAATTCAATTTTGGGTAAGAATTGATCACATTTTTTTAACCATAATTTAGCTTGTTGATAAGTAAGTCCACCATTAGCATCTAAACGTAATTTTGCTGATGTTGGTAAACTGGAAATAAGTAAATCAAATATTTCTAATTCTTGATTGATTTCATTAACACCGATTTTCCATTTAAATGTTTTATATCCTTGTTCCCATAAGTTACTCCATTGATTTAATGCTGATTTTCCGGCTGGTAATAAGCCACTGTAAGCACCTGGCGACTGGAAGTCGCGGCTACACAGGCGAAACCCACCTTCGTGGGTTAGATTAACTGCTAAGGCTGATTCAAAAGCAAATTGACAGGCTGGTAAGTTGTCGGGAATTGCGAAAATTATCTCTGTGGTAATTGTTTGTGGAAGTTGACGACAAAAATCTAAGGCTTGTTCTATGGTTTCTGAACCAAACCAAGAAATAGGAGAAATTTCTCCCCAAGTAATATGATATTTTTCATCAATTAAACAGATAATTATGCTTTCGCGGATTTCCCAAACTCCATGATTTGTAATAATAGGTTTGGTGAATTTTTGACTAAAGTAACGAAAGGAAAATTGATAAATCATTGAAAAGGAGTCAGGATGTAGGGGCGCAGGGCCTGCGCCCATTCAGGAATAAAGAAAGAAGAAGAGAATTTATCCCCTTTTGTGTTCCTCTCTATATATAGCGTTTTCTAGTCTGATGAGGTACAAAATTATCTGTGTTCATCTGCGTTTATCTGCGTTTAATTCTGACTTTTTGTACCTCACTAGCATAAGAATTGCTATTATTAACCAAGAATAAATCCCACACCCAAAAATAAACAACTTACAAAATGAACTCTGATAGCGATGAATTTAGAGTTACTTACTTTGTCTGGTTGATTGTGATTTTCTAAGACGTGACGACATAATTGAATTGCGAAAGGTAAACTCAGAAAACTTAGTAATGTCCAAATTGGAAAAATATTCAAAATCACAAATAGCAAAGTTAAAGGATAAATACTCGCAGTAAATCCGACTAAAATCTTTGCGCCTGTTTGCGTTCCTAAACGCACAATGGGAGATTTTTTTCCTGCGGCTATGTCATCTGCAACTTGATGAAAATGAGAGCAAAATAACACTAAACTGGTAGCAATGCCCAAAATCACGGAAGCTGCTAAATTGATGATAGACCAAGTTTGAGTTTGACTGTAATAGGCTGCACTCATACCCAATGGACCAAAGGCAAAAAAGCAGAGAAATTCCCCTAAACCCTGATATCCTAGCCGAAAGGGGGGACCTTGATACATATAGCCTAAGCCGCAGCATAAGAGGATTATAGCAATAACTGTGGGGTCTTTTTGCAAAAGAGCGATCGCTATTATTCCCAACAACCCCAAACCTAAACACAAGTTTCCTATCCAAAACATTAAAGTTTTATTACCAGTTAAATTCACCAATGAATGATGTTTGTTTTTATCAATTCCAGTATCAGAATCAAAGACATCATTACTAATATTTTCCCAAGCTAAAATTAAAATCGCCGCCGCAATAAACAAAGAAAATATTGTTATATTAAAAATATTTACTTCCCTAAATGCTACCGCCGAACCTACCCAAATCGGCATAATAGCCACACTGTACATTGGCGGTTTAATAGCCGCCAGCCATAGTTTAGCTTGAGGTGGTGAAATCTGAGTTGAAGTCATCAGTCGTGATTAATTAAATTACCAGAACTTTAGTTATCAGTTAAATTTTATAATTTTCCAGGAAACTTGACTAGCTATTTGAGATTTATGATTGTTGATCACTCATGAGGACAATCAATAAATTACCAAAAAATGCTAGTTTTATGATTATAGGCGAATATCCTGCCATGAAACCTGCTATCTTGCTGCTAAAACAGGATAAACTCCATAATCAAGCTAAGTTTATGCTGGTTAATGGTGACTGAATTATGTTACCTATAAAAATACCACCATGATTCATTACATTTTAGGAAGATAACTTAATAAAAATTAACTTATACATCCATGACAATTTCACCATGTCGTAGCCACACCTTTGTAGATTACAAATACCTTAATCAATTGCTATTAGAGGTTCAGGAAAATTGCCGTCGCCATAATAATAGTAAAATTGTCAGTATTCCTCTAGAAATTAGCTTAGTTGATCCTTTGCTGGTTTTCGATCAATTTAATCAAAAAAATACCATCAACTTTTATTTTGAAAATAGAAGTAATGGTGAAGCAATAGCCGCAATTGGTACTTTAGATAAAGTAGAAGTTTCTGGTCAAGATAGGTTCACAAAATCAGAAGAATTTATCAAAAATTGCTTGAAAAATATCATTCCTATTTATCATCAAAATCAGAATTTTTTCCTACCTCGATTTTTTTGTACTTTTAGTTTTTTTGATCAGCATAAAAAAGCAGATTATCCATTTCCTTCTGCTACAGTTTTCTTACCTTGTTGGCAAATAGCTGTAAAAAATAATCGCTGCACATTAATAATGAATACAATTATTAATTCTCGGATGAATATTACCAAGGTATTGGATAATTTACAATGCCATTTAGAAATTATTAAATCTTTAAATACCCATTCTCTAAATATTGATAAATCTCCTTTAAATTTATATAAAAAAATCACTAACAATGGTGACAGATTTAAAACTTCTGTTTCATCAGTTTTAGAAATAATTCATGCTAACCACTTAAGAAAAATTGTTTTAGCTGATACCTTAGATGTCAGTGCTAATCATGATTTTAATTTATTAAATTCCCTGAATAATCTGCGGCAATCACATCCTAATTGTAATGTATTTTCTACCAGTAATGGTCAAGGACAGAACTTTATTGGTGCTAGTCCAGAACGACTAATTAGTATTCACAAACAGCAGTTAATTACTGATGCTTTGGCAGGTTCAGCCCCCAGAGGAAAAAACCCCACAGAAGATGCTACAAATGCTAATAATTTAGTTAATAGTACCAAAGAAAAACACGAACATAAACTGGTGCTAGATTTTATTACTCAACATTTATCTCAATTGGGTTTATTTCCGCAAATTTTAGCCCCTAGACTCCGACAATTATCTAATATCCAGCATTTATGGACACCAATTAGCGCAGTAGTTCCGAATCATATTCACCCATTACAAATAGTTGCTAAACTCCATCCTACTCCAGCAGTAGCCGGTGCAGCACGAGATATTGCTTGTGCAGAAATCCGTCGTTATGAAAGTTTTGAAAGAGGTCTATATGCAGCGCCTTTAGGTTGGGTAGACGGAGAAGGAAATTGTGAATTTATTGTGGGGATTCGTTCGGCTTTAATTGATGGGAATTATGCGAGACTGTATGCAGGTGCGGGTATTGTTGCCGGTTCAGATCCTGAAAAGGAATTTGCAGAAGTGCAACTTAAATTGCAAGCTTTATTAAAAGCTTTGGTGTAAGCATTCAGCCGTCAGCTATCAGCTATCAGCAAGAATTGAATTGATAAGCATTCTGAATATTAATTACTGATGTCAGTCTTCCCACTTCCAAACGCCGAAAATCCGGTTTTAGCTGAGTGCTGACCACTGATAGCTTAATGCTTACGCTTTGGTTTGAAGTGAGGACTTATGGATAATTATATTCACGGAATGGGCGCAGACCCTGCGCCCCTACTTGTATTATAAGTCTTGATGAGTAAATGATTTTGCATTTGCACCTGTGTAGGTTTTCACAATATGTCCATTACCAGACATTTGATATTTATATGTTATCAAACCTTCTAAACCAACGGGTCCACGCGGAGGCATTTGTTGGGTACTAATTCCCACTTCTGCACCAAATCCATAACGGAAACCATCAGCAAATCGGGTAGAACAATTATGATAAACTCCCGCTGCATTGACTAAACCTTGGAAAGTTTCTGCGGCTGTGATATCTTCAGTAATAATTGCTTCTGTGTGGCGAGAACCATAATTTTCAATATGGGATATGGCTTCATTTAAAGAATCAACTATTTTAATGGCTAAAATCAAATCGCTGTATTCCGTTTGCCAGTCTATTTCTGTGGCTGAGGCAATATTTGGTAAAATTTGTAAAGTGCATTCATCACCTCTTAATTCTACATTTTGTGCTTGTAAAGCTGCGGCAACTTGGGGGAGAAATTCGGCAGCAATGCTACTATGAACTAGCAAAGTTTCAATGGCATTACAAGCAGCAGGATATTGAATTTTAGAATCTACGGTAATACTAATAGCTTTGGTAATATCGGCAAATTGATCTACATAAAGATGACAAATACCATCAGCATGACCTAATACGGGAATCCGGGTATTGTCTTGGACAAATTTCACAAAAGCATTAGAACCTCTGGGAATAATTAAATCTACATATTTATCTAATTGCAATAGTTCTAATATTTCTTCTCTACTGGTTAACAATTGCACGACATCGGGATTAACTGCTGTGTGAGATAATCCTTGTTTAATGGCTTTAACTATAGCTTCGCAAGAACGTAAAGCCTCTTTTCCACCTTTGAGAATTACGCCATTACCGGATTTAATTGCTAAGGAAACTATTTGAATTGCGGCTTCGGGACGGGCTTCAAAAATGATACCTAAAACGCCCAAAGAACAGGTAATGCGTTTGAGAATTAAACCTGTATCAATTTCTCGATGAATTTGAACTTTACCAACAGGATCTTCTAGTTTACCAACATCTCGCACACCAGCGATCGCATCCCTTAATTTATGTTCGTCCAAAAGTAACCGTTTATAAAGGGGTTTAGCGATTCCTGCCGCCGTCGCTGCTTGACAATCAGCCATATTTGCTGCCAAAATATCATCCTGAGCTAATTCTAACGCCTGAGCGATCGCTTCAATCGCTTGATTTTTTTCCTCAGTAGAGAGAACCGCCAGCTTAGTTGCCGCTTGCCGAGTTTGTTGTGCGATAGCTTCGCTTGCAGTAGGCATCGCACTTAAAGGAGAAACAATGTCGAGAATAGTCATAGCACGCCAGAAATTTCAAGTATGGTGACAATCTGTGTCTTTTTCCCATCCTATCAATCTTAGTCGTCAATAATTCTGAGAACTTACGCAAGTGTCACACTAAAAATCTGTTGTAAGTAGCCATCATGAACTGCGTACACCAGGACATATAAAAAACTTCTTATTCCCCTCCTCGCTTGCGGGGAGGGGTTAGGGGTGGGGTTCTTATTCCAGGTTTGATGACAATTTGCTGTAAGTCCAGAAACTTAACCTTCTTGAACTTGACGCTCAAAATCTGAGCAAGTTTTTTCGACTACAGCCAGAGCTAAAGGATAGATATCATGATACTCCTCTTTCAACCAACCCAAAAGATTAGCCAACTGAGCATTCCGTAAATCTAAATCCGTCTGAAAAATAATTGAAGTCGCCATCGCTTGAGCGTATTGAGATGGATGACCTTGACGAATAAACGTATCCACCAAAGCAGCTAAAGCCGTCTGTGGCACAGTAGGAGGAGTTCCTTGCGTAGACATAGGTTTTAGAAAAAATAATTAGTTAAAATCATCCTACTTTATTTCCATAAAGAGTGGCTAATAGTATGACCACTTAACTTTAAATAGAAATTCTGTTGGACTTACGGAAATTTACCGTAGCTAAGGCTTACATACGGAAAGATAATTCTACTTATCTTTTATAGTTCCTACGCATTGGCAAATAGTCTATTCACTTATTTTTTAGAGATACCTACAGCCCAGCCATACCGATAAAGTTGATCTAAATTTTATTCCCAAAATACTCAAAAAGTATGCCCAGCTTAGGTTTACACTGTCTATTTATATTAAAAATAGAACTATAAATCTGATATTTTAATTAAATAAATATAAAAACATTATCCGGGTTGCCTAAGTAATACTGACAAGTAATACAGAGCAGATTCTAAATAATGAATGAATAATGAAATTTACATTTATTTACATTTTTTACCTTCCCATCTATTTACATCTTTTGGAATTAGTGATATTTGTATATTGTGGTTGGTTAAATAACTAACCACCAAACAACAATGAGCTAAGGTGCAAACATTATGGCAGTCGAAAAAACTAATTCTTCCTCCAGCTTGGCAGAAGTTATTGATAGAATCCTTGACAAAGGTATCG
>NZ_VIKX01000308.1 GCF_009711935.1 Dolichospermum sp. UHCC 0259
TCCTTGACAAAGGTATCGTAATTGATGCTTGGGTTCGTGTTTCTTTAGTTGGTATTGAACTACTAGCAATTGAAGCTCGGATTGTTATCGCTTCCGTTGAAACCTATTTGAAATATGCAGAAGCAGTTGGTTTAACTCAATCAGCAGCAGTTCCTGCTTAATTAAGCAAATTCCCAATATCAGGATTAATGAATATTTCATTTAATTCTGATATTCAACCTGCTTTTTTAATTATTTGTATATCCCTCTTTAATCAAAATTAGGTGCAATCTTCATTTTAATAGGCCGTCAAACCTGGAAAATCTGTCGCTTTATCCAAATAGTGATGAAAGAAGAGCATTCTGAAATTAAGATCTCTCAAAGGATATAAAAAAAGCGGGAAACTCTGAAACTAGACTCAGTGGATTAAAAAATTCCTTGAATCTAGTTAATGCCAGTTTATTATTTTCTGGAGAAATTTATGACTGCTTTACTCCCAAAAATTCGCCAAGAACGTAAGTCAATAGTTGAAGCAGTAGCTCAACTATTTCAAGAGACTAATGAATTCTTGTCTGCTACAACAGCAAACAGAAACGCTCAGGCTCAAAAACAAGCAGAAGAACTACAAGCGTTCCATAAGCAACTTGAGCAAACCAGCCAAGAATTTTTAGCAGAAACCGCTCAAGAACGTATTGCTAAAGCTCAAAAACAAGCAGAAGAACTGCAAGCATTCCGTAAGCAACTTGAGCAAACCAGCCAAGAATTTTTAGCAGCAACTGCTCAAGAACGCATTGCTCAAGCTCAAAAACAAGCAGAAGAACTACAAGCGTTCCATAAGCAACTTGAGCAAACCAGCCAAGAATTTTTAGCAGAAACCGCTCAAGAACGTATTGCTAAAGCTCAAAAACAAGCAAAAGAACTGCAAGCATTCCGTCAGGATTTATTTGTAAGTATTTTTGGTGTTAGCCTTTAATCGCTCAATACACAGAGTTTATCTGTAGAAGAATAGGTCTAAATAGTAATGCCCCCTAACATTCCAGGTGCAAAGCTGGTCAAACAAGGGGGCGAATAATAAAATTCAACAATGAGTTTAGGCCTGAAGAGTCGGCAGTCTATATTTACACCGTAGTAACAGGAACGTATAAATTCAATTTAGCGTTCAAGTTGCTACGTTTATTAAACTGGTTTCCTACTTCCTGCGCTCAACTAAATAGAACGATCATAGCACATCAATTGAGAAATTTCACATTATTCTCATAATATTTCTTTTTTTCTGACAATCGTAATTTACTTACCATCTTTACCTCATAACTATGACTAAAACTAATCATAAAAGAGCAGTTCTTCGTGTCCGTCCAGGACAGTTTGTAGTCACACCTGCTATCGAGCAAGTAGCAATTCGGGCATTACTTTATCTCAAATCAGGATTCCCCATTCACTTACGCGGACCCGCTGGTACAGGGAAAACAACCTTAGCCCTGCACTTGGCTCACTGTCTAGATAGACCAGTCATGTTACTATTTGGAGATGACGAATTTAAAAGTTCGGATCTGATTGGTAGTGAATCTGGTTACACTCACAAAAAATTACTAGATAACTATATCCATAGTGTTGTTAAAGTTGAAGATGAATTCAAACAAAATTGGGTTGATTCTCGGTTAACCCTCGCTTGTCGTGAAGGCTTCACTTTAGTCTATGACGAATTTAACCGTTCACGACCTGAAGTTAATAACGTCTTGCTATCAGCATTAGAAGAAAAAATTCTCAGTCTTCCCCCTAGCAGTAATCAGCCAGAATACCTGAGTGTTAGTCCTCAATTCCGGGCTATTTTTACATCTAATCCCGAAGAATATTGTGGAGTTCACTCAACACAAGATGCTTTGATGGATAGATTGGTAACTATTAATATGCCAGAACCAGATGAGATCACTCAAACAGAGATATTGGTTCAAAAAACGAACATCCAGAAAGAATTTGCTTACTTAATAGTTCGGTTAGTTAAGTCATTCCGATTAGCTACAGGTGCGGAAAAAACCTCTGGTTTACGGTCTTGTTTAATGATTGCTAAAGTCTGTGCAGATAACAACATTGAGGCGACACCAGAAAATTCCTTTTTTCAGGAAATTGCTATGGAGATATTGTCTAACCGGACTCATCTATCTGTCAGTGAGTCTACGGATATTTTCCTAGATGTCATTTCTCAATTTCCCACAAAAGAAATCGAGATATTAAATAATGCCGAATTGGGTAGCTTGCCAACAATGGAAACAATCACTAATACGGACTTAGGAAATGATATCCCCTTAGAGAAAGAAGTTTCTGATTACGTAAGTCAGCAAAAAAATAACGAATTTAAGGGCTTTCAAAAGCCTTCCACCAAAGTTCTCAACTAATCATTAATGCTCCATCTTCTGCGGAGCAAAAATATTTAGTTTACAAAGTTAATCGTGTTTATACTACTCAAGAGTTGAATCATTCGTGACTTCTACGCCCATACTGCCAACACGCCCTCAAACCAACTCAAGTCGAACTATTAACACATCTACCCAAGGTTCGACTTTAGCGGACATTCTCGAAAGGGTTTTAGATAAAGGAATTGTCATTGCTGGCGATATTTCTATCTCTATTGCCTCCACAGAACTTATACACATTCGGATTCGTTTGTTAATTGCTTCCGTGGATAAAGCCAAAGAAATGGGTATCAATTGGTGGGAAACAGACCCTTATCTCAGTAGCAAAGCTCAACGTTTAGTTGAAGAAAATCAGCAACTTCAGCATCGTCTAGAGAGCTTAGAATCACAGATAAATTTACTAACATCAGCTAAAGTACAAGAGCAAATTCCGTTAGTAGAGAATACTGAAGATAATAATCATCAAACCCATGAAGAAAGTATTCCATTGCCGGTAGATTCTCAACTTGATGTCTAATTAATTAAAATTTAGGAGTTATCCATATCGAATTTATAAAAACTGGAACTCTGGCGATTTTAATGATTAAATTACATCAAAGAAATTTAAACCTTTATGTGGCATCATAAAAATGGTCTGTACTCCAGTTGAAAACTCCAACGATTTTCTTACCGTCACTCCAGTTGAAAACTCTAGCGAATTTCTCAACACCTCTCCTCAGAAGAAATCTAATAATGAAACGGGTTTAGCTCCCTTATTATTGACTGTATTGGAATTGATCCGCCAATTGATGGAAGCTCAAATAATTCGGCGCATGGAAGAGGATTTGCTCAGTGAATCTGACTTAGAGCGAACCGCAGAAAGTTTGCAAAAGTTAGAGGAACAAATTTTAAATTTATGCCAGATATTTGACATTGATCCAGCAGATTTGAATCTAAATTTAGGAGAGTTTGGTACTCTTTTACCAGCCGCTGGTTCTTATTATCCAGGAGAAACTGGTAGTCGCCCTTCAATACTAGAGTTATTAGACAGGCTTTTAAATACCGGAATAGTTGTAGATGGTGAAATAGATATAGGTGTAGCTCAACTGGATCTTATTCACGCCAAATTAAGGTTAGTTTTGACATCAAAACCAATTTAATTCCCAGTTTTCAGTCGTAAATTTAGGTTTGATTTTTTTTGCAGCTTATGAATACTGGTCTTTATTTGTACGGCATTTTCCCAGATCCAATTCCTGAAAATATTGATCTTCAAGGATTGGATAAACAACCTGTTCATAGTCAGGTAGTTGATGGATTTAGTTTTTTATATTCCGATGCTTGTCAAGAAAAATATTTGGCTTCCCGTCGTAATTTGTTAACCCATGAAAAGGTTTTAGAACAAGCAATGCACGAGGGGTTTCATGTTCTTTTGCCTCTACGGTTTGGATTAGTTGTAAAAGATTGGGAGACAATCCAAAAACAACTAATTGAACCATACAAAGAGCAATTAAATGAGTTATTTCAAAAGCTGGCAGGACAAAGAGAGGTAAGCATTAAGATTCTATGGGATAGCAAATCGGAATTGCAAGCCATGATGGAGTCTAATCATGAGTTGAAGCAGCAGCGCGACAACATGGAAGGCAAAAATTTGAGAATGGAAGAAATAATTCAAATCGGACAATTGATTGAAAGTAATTTAGTTGCTCGCAAGCAGACTGTCATTCAAGAGTTTTTTAATAATCTACATCCTTTAGCTAAGGAGATTGTGGAAAGTGATCCGATGACGGAAGAAATGATTTACAATGCGGCTTTTTTAATTCCTTGGGAAGCAGAAGCTGTATTTAGTGAACGAGTCGAAGCTATTGATCAAAAATTTGGCGATCGCCTCCGTATCCGCTACAACAATTTTACCGCACCTTACACATTTGCCCAGCTTGCTTCATAGGAGTTTTTATCATGCTAACGAAACTTTTACTATTACCAATCATGGGTCCACTTAATGGACTGGTTTGGATTGGTGAGCAAATCCAAGAGCGTACCAATACTGAATTTGATGCTCAAGAAAATTTGCATAAACAATTATTAAACTTGCAGCTTTCTTTCGATATTGGTGACATTTCTGAAGAGGACTTTGAGATTCAAGAAGAAGAGATTCTTTTGAAAATTCAAGCCTTAGAAGACGAAGCCCGCTTAGAACTAGAATTGGCAGAAGAAGAAGCTCGCTTGCAACTAGAATTAGAACAAGAGCAAGACTTTGTTATCCAACCTCAACTTACAACAGAAACAGACAGAGAAAAGGATCTCGTTTTATCAACCTAGCATCGCAGGGATAATAATTTTTAACGCCAATGGACTTATTTCCATACTTAAATAGCGTTGAAGATGATAATAAAAACCGTAAGCATTCTGAATATTAATTACTGATGTCAGTCTCCCTATTTCAAAACCGCTAAAATCCAGTTTTAGCTGACTACTGATAGCTGAATGCTTACTAAAAAACCCGCTCTTGCGGGTAATAATTTTGATTTTGTCTGTTCATTTCTACCAAATTTATCAAGATTCTACATCTTAATATTCAATCTCAAAAGTTTGGTAATTACTGGATTCAACAACAGTCTTTGAACGCACCACATTTTGAGAAATACTAGAGTGGGGTTGACGCAATTTATGAATCGTTCTTTCTGTGTTTTCTATCTCATTATTGAGAGAATCTAACCGTTTTTGAAGTGTAGTCATTCGTTCTTTAATGGAAGATAATTCTTTGCTAATACGTTGTTTCTCAGCTACCATCTTATAAAGTTCTAATTGACTAGATGCTTCAGAGATATGTCGTGGTATCGTGCTAATTTTAGCTCTAATAATACTACGATGACGAAAGCTTTTCATGATAAAACCTGAATATTTTCTAGTATTATAACCAATAATTTACGATTGTAAATACTGAATAATTCAGAACTAAATTTATCTAGTATTTCCATGAATAAAAACCTTAGTAACTTACCCAAAAATATTTTTATATAGGTGAAATATATGGAATTAGAAAATCTTTACACTTATGCTTTCTTAAAAAAACCTAGCTTTTCCTTGCATTTACCACCAGGTTCTACTACTTCAGTAATTCAAATTGACGGAAATGGACTTTCAGCTATTGTTGAGCCAGGAATATTCCTAGAATCATTTCAAGATGATGATGAGAAAATTGTCCAAATGGCTATAAATCATGACCGAGTTATTTGTGATATTTTTCAACAAACTACAGTTTTACCATTACGGTTTGGGACTTATTTTGCTTCTACAGAAAACTTGCTTACCCATCTAGAATTTCATGGGCAAGAATATCTAAATAAGCTAGAAAAAATCAATGGTAAAACCGAATTTATTTTAAAATTGATTCCTCGGATGCTTGACGAAGAATCGCCAGTTTTAGAATCAGGTAGAAATTACTTTTTAGCTAAAAAGCAACACTATCAACAGCAAAAAAACTTTATTCTTGCCCAAGCATCAGAAAAAGAAATCTTGATTAATTTTATCAGTAACATCAATCAAATTCCCGTGATCATTCAAGAACAAGGAGAAGAAGTACGCATTTACCTTTTAGTCAATTACCAAAATAAAACGTTACTTTTAGAGCAATTTTTAACTTGGCAGCAAACTTGCCCTCGGTGGAATCTATTTTTAGGAGAAGGTCTTCCTCCTTATCACTTCATTTAATTATTTCTGCCAACGTTTCTTTACTTTTTTAGCATCTTATGAATCAATACGACTCACTTCATTTAGTCATGTTTAGCGGTAAAGGTGGAGTTGGTAAGACCACCATTTCTTGTAGTTTCGCCCGTTATTGGGCAAGACAATTCCCCGCTGAAAAAATCTTGTTAATTTCTACAGATCCGGCACATTCTTTAGGTGATATATTACTTTCAGAAGTGAAAGATTATGCCTCACCATTAACAGATTTACCTAATTTGAGTATTCAGGCCTTAGATGCTCAAAAACTGTTATTAGAATTTAAAGCCAAATATAGTCAATTTTTAGAACTATTGGTAGAGCGAGGCAGTTTAGCTGACGGAGAAGACCTAGCACCTGTTTGGGATTTAAACTGGCCTGGTTTAAACGAATTAATGGGTTTACTAGAAATTCAATACTTACTGTCTGAAAAAAAAGTAGATCGGATAGTAGTTGATATGGCTCCTTCTGGTCATACATTAAACTTATTACGACTGAAAGATTTTCTAGATGTGATTTTAAACTCTTTAGAACTATTTCAGAAAAAACATCAGGTAATCACACAAACCTTCACCGGAGGTTATACAAGAGACGAAGTAGATGACTTTTTAGCTGATCTCAAACTACAATTATCAGAAAGTAGACGACTACTACAAGATGATACATTTACAGGTTGTTTAGTTGCCGCCGTTTCTGAACCAATGTGTTTTGCGGAAACAGAGCGATTCTTAGAAAATTTAAAAACTCTAGATATTCCCTATGCAGGAATAGTAATCAATCGAATTTTGACAGATTTAGATATAGAGCCAGACCGCTATGCGGAACAGCAAAAATTTATCAATAAATTCTTAACAATTTCCCAAAATAAACCCGTTTTTATCGTCCCGCAACAAAAATTCCAACCACTAGGTGGAGTTGCATTAGATAATATCGCCTCTCAAATGCAGAAAATTGATAGCGTTGAACTTGCAACTCCGCCACTAATCCAATGGCCAAGCAAAATCCCCCCCAGCTTTACTGACTTTATCGCTGAGGGATGTCAACTAATTATTGTTGGTGGCAAAGGAGGAGTTGGCAAAACCACAGTTTCTGCTGCGATGGGCTGGGCTTTAGCTAATCGTTATCCTGAGAAAAAAATTCGTATGATTTCCATAGATCCTGCTCATTCATTAGGAGATGCTTTTGGTCAAAAATTAGGACATGAACCTGTATCACTAACTCCTAATTTAAGCGGACAAGAAATTGATGCTGCCCAAATATTAGATCAATTCCGCGCTGATTACCTGTGGGAATTAGCGGATATGATTAGTGGAGAAGGAACAGAAACTGAAACAACAGTAAATATTGCTTATCTTCCAGAAGCTTGGCGACAGATTATGTCTCAAGCTTTACCTGGTATTGATGAGATGCTATCCCTAATCACCATCCTCGATTTATTAGACAGTAATGAGCAAGATTTGATTATTTTAGATACAGCACCAACAGGTCATCTCCTGCAATTTTTACAAATGCCCACTGCTTTAGGAGAATGGCTATCTTGGATATTTAAGCTGTGGATGAAATATCAAAATGTCTTAGGTCGAGTTGATTTTATGGGACGGTTGCGACATTTGCGCCAACAAGCTGTCCAAGCTCAAAAGAAATTAAAAGATCCACATCATACCCAGTTTGTGGGTGTGATTCAGGCAGAAGCAGCGATCATTGCCGAACATATCCGCTTAACAGAAACGTTGAAAACCATGAAAATTCAACAACGTTATGTAGTGCAAAATCGCTACACTCAAGAACTGGAAACTGATAGTAGTCTGTTTCCTGAACAAACAATTATTCGTTTACCTAAGTTACCCAGATCGGTAGAACCACTTGCCAGAGTTCAAGGCGCTGCCAATCTTTTATTTTAAGTAGATGAACTGTTTATCATCAATTTTTGGAGGACTTTTATGAGTGATTTATTCAAAGGATTTGAACAGTTACTAGACCTGGTAAAAACCTTAGAAGAAAAGGCAGAAAACGGAGAAATTAAAACCAATGTTCAGTTTAATTCTCGACCTTTAAGCAACATTCCCCGCACAGGAAATATTCCTCGTAGCAGTAATATGGGTAATGATGTGGGTACAAGTCGAATGAACACTCCATCACCCCCAGCTTCAGGTGCAGGTCCATCAGATCCCGTTGTCCCTCCTGATCCCACTTCAGGTATTGCTCTCAAGGATATCGGTGGACTGAGTGAAATGCTCAAAGAACTCAAAGAACTAATTGCTATTCCCTTAAAACGCCCTGATCTCCTGGCTAAATTGGGACTAGAACCCACTCACGGTGTATTATTAGTTGGACCCCCAGGAACTGGCAAAACCCTCACTGCCAGGGCTTTGGCAGAAGAATTGGGTGTTAACTACATTGCTATTGTCGGTCCCGAAGTCATTAGCAAATATTACGGTGAGGCGGAACAAAGATTGCGAGGTATCTTTGAAAAAGCTGCTAAAAATGCTCCCTGTATTATCTTTATTGATGAAATTGATAGCCTCGCCCCAGACCGGAGTGCTGTTGAAGGGGAAGTTGAGAAGCGTCTCGTTGCCCAACTCTTAGGCTTGATGGATGGTTTCTCCCATACTCCAGGGGTGATTGTCCTCGCAGCTACTAACCGCCCTGACCATCTTGATCCAGCCTTGCGACGACCGGGACGATTTGACAGAGAAGTTCAGTTTCGGATTCCCGACATTAACGGACGCAAAGAAATTCTGCAAATTCTCACCCGCTCCATGCCCTTGGATGACACGGTTGACCTCGATTTTATCGCTGAACGCGCCGTAGGATTTGTAGGTGCTGATTTGAAAGCTGTCTGTCAAAAGGCTGCTTATACCGCCCTCCGTCGTCAAGTTCCTTCCATAGAAGTGGAAGCTCCCGAAAACATGACGGTTAATCAAACTGATTTTTTACAAGGGCTAAAGGAAATCAAGCCGGCTGTACTTCGCAGCGTTGAAGTTGAAGTTCCCCAAGTGGCGTGGGATGATATTGGTGGTTTAGAAACGATTAAACAAACCTTGCGAGAATCCGTAGAAGGGGCGTTGCTTTATCCAGAACTTTACTTGCAAACTAAAGCTGTAGCTCCCAAGGGGATTTTGTTATGGGGACCACCGGGAACTGGTAAAACTTTATTAGCAAAGGCTGTAGCATCCCAAGCTAGGGCTAATTTTATTGGTGTCAATGGACCAGAGTTGCTTACCCGTTGGGTGGGCGCTAGTGAGCAAGCGGTACGGGAATTGTTTGCTAAGGCGCGACAAGCAGAACCCTGTGTGATATTTATTGATGAAATTGATACCTTAGCTCCGGCACGGGGAACGTATAGTGGTGATTCTGGTGTGAGTAACCGGGTAGTGGGACAGTTACTGACTGAGTTGGATGGTGTAGAGGTCGGTGCAAGTATTTTGGTAATTGGGGCTACGAACCGTCCTGATGCTCTTGATTCTGCTTTATTACGGGCAGGAAGGTTGGATTTACAACTTAAGGTAGATTTACCTGATTTAGCCAGTCGTTTAGATATTTTGCAGGTCTATACTCAGGGACGACCCTTGTTAGATGTGAATTTAACCTATTGGTCTGAGGTCACGGATGGCTGGAATGGTGCAGATTTAGTATTGCTATCCAATCAGGCTGCTGTGGAAGCTATTCGCCGTTTTCGATCGCAAGGACAGACAGATCCGGCTGATATTAGGATTACTAATGATGATTTTGAATATTCCTATCAAGTTTTAATGCGCCAACGTCCTGTTTAGCTAAATTCTTCAATTGAACTACCTCTGGTTGACAGGATGTTAACCAGGGGTTTCTTTTTGTTCACTGACAGTGTATTCCTAGTGTGTTAATTTTGACAGGAAAACCAGGGATTTCCTTCATGCAGAAAGTATGATAGAAAAAAGGATACCTGAAAGCTCA
>NZ_VIKX01000309.1 GCF_009711935.1 Dolichospermum sp. UHCC 0259
TTCAATTCATTTACATTCCCATTGTGATGAAGATTGGCAAAATTTGATTTCTGATGAGTTAGAAAATTTAGCAGATGATTAAGGGTTTGTGAACTGCGATCGCGCAAGTGCTGCATATTTATCTAAAAGTGCAACTATAACCGCACGGGCTTTTTTATCAAAGTCTATAGATACAGCCTTAACTAGGTTTTTGTTACACTTATTACTTATTGTATCAATAAACGCATTTTTGACAACAAAAACAGAATATCTGACGATACCATCAGATGACATTTGAAAAACCTCCTCTTACTATTGTAAATTTTTGTAAAATTGATGTCTTTAAAACTAGAAACCTGCTTACTAGATAGCTAAACTAAAAATCAAGTGCATCTGTACTGTTAATAATCAAAATTGTAAATGTGGCACTATAGCCTGAATGATCCCAGTTCAACTTATCATTAAAAATTTTCTCAGTTACCGTGATGCAAGTTTAGATTTTAGCGGCTTGCATACGGCGTGTATTTGTGGTTCTAATGGTGCGGGAAAATCTTCCCTTTTAGAAGCTATCACTTGGGCAATTTGGGGTGAAAGCCGTGCTACTGTTGAGGATGATGTGATCCATTCTGGTGCGAAAGAAGTCCGAATTGATTTCACTTTCCAAAGTGGACAGCAAACTTATCGGGTAATTCGCAACCGGGTGAGGGGTGGAACTAGCATTTTGGAATTTCAAATTGAAACTCCTACTGGGTTTCGTCCCTTGACGGGTAAGGGATTAAAAGCCACTCAGGATGTGATTCTCGAACATATTAAGCTAGATTATGAGACTTTTATTAATTCGGCTTATTTGCGTCAGGGAAAAGCCGATGAATTTATGCTCAAACGTCCTGCTGAACGTAAGGAAATTTTAGCAGAGTTATTGAAACTAAATCAGTATGATGAGTTGGAAGAACGAGCCAAGGATAAAGCTAAACTTTATAAAATCCAAGGAGAAGATTTAGAAAATTCCTTAGCAAATATCAAAATTCAACTCCAACAACGGGAAATAACGGAAAGTCAACGCACTGAGTTAGAAGCGCAACTAAATGATTTACAACAGGTGCAAGCTTTTGAAAATATTCAGTTACAAAGTTTACAGGTTATCCAACATCAAAGACAAAGTTGGGAACAACAATTAAATTTTGTGCGGCAACGATATGATAATCTGAGTCAGGATAGCGATCGCTTACAACAAGAACAAATAGCCGTAAAATCCCAATTAGCAGATTTAGAAAAGATTATCAATCAACAAAGTGATATTCAAGCTGGTTATAGTCAATATCAAAATCTGCAATCTCAAGAAGAAATTTTTGCAGCTAAATTTGAACAACATACCCGCGCTACCAATTTAAAACAACAAAAACAACAACAGTTATATAAACAAACGCAAGATTTAGAACGTCAATTACAACAGGCTGAAGCCCAATTAGCAGCTTTAGAACAGCAAGAACAAGAAATTACTCAAACCTTGAGTAAATCTGGGGATATCGAAACAGCCATATTACAATTAAATAAAGCCCGTCAGCATTTGACTAACTTAGATCAATTGCAAATGCAGGTAACACCATTATTACAACAAAGAGCCAGTTTGCAAACTCAATTAGATCGCACTCATGCTAGTTTAATGGCGCGGTTGGAGCAAATGCAAGCCACAGAAAAACAATTACAAAATCAACATCACCGGCAACCCCAATTACAACAAGCAGTAGTAGAAATAGGAACGCAAATTGAAGAATTAGAAAAAAAGCGCGTTTATCTCCAAAGAGTTCAAGAAAAAGGACAGGAAAGACGACATTTTATTGAACGTTTGCAAGCCCACCAACGAGATTATGAAAGGTTGTTAGGAGAACTAGAACAAAAATTGCAAATGTTACAAAATCCCGATGCTAGTTGCCCTTTGTGTGAACGTCCTTTAGATGAACATCATTGGAGTAAAGTTATCGAAAAAACCCAATTAGAATATGAAGATACCCAAGGACAATTTTGGGTAGTGCGGGAACAACTTGCAGTTTCAGATCGAGAAATTCAGGTACTCCGACAAGAATATCGAGAAATATCCCAAAAATTATCCGGTTATGATTCATTGCGCGAACAACGGGGACAATTAGCCGCACAGTTAGAAGCTACAAGTGATGTCCAACAACAGTTATTACAAATTATTGCCCAAAAAGAACATTTAGAACGTTCTTTAGAAAGTGGTGATTATGCCCCTGAAAAACAAATAGAAATTCAGCAATTAGATCAATCTCTTCAACAACTTAATTATAGTGAACAAGACCACGCCCTTGCCCGCAGTGAGGTAGATAAATTACGCTGGGCAGAAATTAAACAAGGACAAATTAAGGATGCCTTAAAACGCCAAGCGCAACTAATAGCTAAAAAGCCAGAATTAACAGCAAATATTACTCAATTACAATGGCAACTGCAACAGGGACAAACTGATTCTGATTGTGCGAAGGAAATTGCTAATTTAGAACAGCAAATTGCGGAAATTGGCTATAGTTCTGAACAGCATAATTATCTGCGTCAAGGTGTGCGACAAGGGCAGGTTTGGCAATTACGTCATCAACAATTATTATCAGCACAATCACAATATCCGCAATTAAGTAATAAAAATCAAGATTTAGAAGATTCATTACAAAGAATCTTGAAAGAAAGAGGACTATTAACTCAAGAAATTGATAATATTGTTAAACAATTATCTGATAGTGCCAACCCCACAGCCCAAATTAATAATTTAGAACAACAATTAGCAAACCGCAGACGGGAACTAGATAATAAAATATCCCAGTTAGGGCAATTAAAACAAATGTCCCTGCAATTGGAAACTTTACAAAATCAGTATGACCAAGGAATACAACAATTACAAACTTGTAAACAACAACAGCGGGTTTATCAGGAATTAGCCCAAGCTTTCGGTAAAAATGGGATTCAAGCTTTAATGATTGAAAATATTTTACCTCAACTGGAAGCGGAAGCTAATCAATTACTTTCTCGATTGAGTGCAAATCAATTTCACGTCCAATTTATTACCCAAAAAGCGGGACGTAGTGGCAAATCTAGCAAGAAAAATGCTAAATTAATAGATACTTTAGATATCTTAATTGCTGATGCTAGGGGAACGAGATCCTATGAAACTTATTCAGGAGGGGAAGCTTTTAGAATTAACTTTGCCATTCGTTTAGCGTTGGCAAAATTATTGGCACAAAGAGCAGGAGCATCATTACAATTATTAGTAGTAGATGAAGGTTTTGGGACTCAAGATGGGGAAGGATGCGATCGCCTAATTGCTGCCATTAACGCCATCTCATCGGATTTTGCCTGTATTCTCACTGTCACCCATATGCCCCACCTTAAAGAAGCCTTCCAAGCCAGAATAGAAGTGAGTAAAAATCAACAAGGTTCACAATTACAATTATTGATGTAATCTCAATCTTCCTTTGCGTCTTTGCTCCTTTGCCTCTTTGCGCGAAATCCTAGATTAAAAATACCACCTAACTGGGATAATGTAAAAAAATTTAACATTATCTACTAATGCTGAGATTAATTACTGACTTTGACGGACCAATCATGGATGTTTCGGAACGCTATTACCGTGTTTATCAATTGTGTCTAGAGAAAACCCGATATCCTCAACAAACAATTACAGAACTGTCTAAAGCCGAATTTTGGCAACTCAAGCGATCTCACACTCCCGAACTCCAAATTGCCTTAAAATCAGGTTTAGATGCCCAGCAAGGGCAAGAATTTTCCCAAATCCGTAAACAAACAGTTCACACCTTACCTTATTTCCAGTATGATGTTATTGTCCCCACAGCATTAGCCGCACTCACCCAAATTCAAGCCGCCGGTGTTGATTTAGCCGTAATGACTATGAGGAGAGTACGAGAACTAGACTATGCTTTTAATCAACATAATTTAAGTCAATTCTTCCCAGAAAATCGCCGTTATTGTCTGAGTAACGACTATGTAAAAACCCGTGATGTCGAAGATAAACCTTTATTAATGGCTAAAGCCTTAGCTGAACTCCCCCCTGCGGCTGATACTTGGATGGTGGGAGACACAGAAGCCGACATTACCGCCGCCAAAAAACATAATATTAAAATTATCGCTGTTGAATCTGGTATCCGCGATCGCTCACAACTAGAATCCTATCAACCCGACATGATTGTGGCCGACTTAAAAACCGCTGTAAATTTGATCCTCAAGCAGTAAACACAAAAATAATGGGTAATCGGCAATAGACATCTCCGAAAATTGAATGTGCGTCGTTTGAAACCCTTGTAGAGACGTTTCATGGAACGTCTCTACAATCTTTACCGTAGAAGTCTAATGAACCAAACGTGAGTTCGACCAATAATTTTTAACCCATCTGGTAAACCTCTCCTAAGAGGGTGTTTAAAAAGTCATGATTCATGTATCAAATATTTTGACCCCTCCCTAACCCTCCCCTTGCAAAGGGGCTTGTGTGTACACCGTAGGCTCTTCGAGAGGGGAACTGGATTTTCAATAAATTCTTTCTCGTTGTAGAGAAGTCCCAGATAGATTTGAACTATCTCCCGATTGGGTAATTCAAATTCTTTCTCCTGAACAGAAATCAAATAAAGTGATTGGCAATATCTTGTATTGTATGGAGCATGGATGTAAATTAGGATGGTTTCTTGATCCTGATGATTTAAGTATTTTAGTATTTTTGTGCGATCGCCAACCAATACTAATGGAAAAAACCGATATTCTGCCTGCATTGGCAGGAATAGAGTTAAAATTAACTGTTGATAATGTATTTGGCTGGTTGACAATGGCTTAACTAAGCAATACATTGGACAAGATAAGAGTCTTACTAACCCAGTCACACTGTTGGATTCCCAGGGCATGGCTAACTTGGTTGAAGAGGCTAGTAGTTCGTCAAATTTATTTTGACGGGTAATGATAGGAAAAAACTTCTGTTTTTCCCTCCCCTACTTCCCCTACCCCCCTACTTGCCTTTACCCGTCATTTTTGGATTGACAGACTACTAGTCAGGATTATGAATAGCCGGAGTAGGGGACGGCTATGGCTAATTATGGGATAAAACAAAAGATTAGATTGGTTTTTAATCCATATTAATTGCGGCTCAGAAAATAAATAATCAACCAGAACTTTCCTATCAAATGGTAATGCTTTAGGTGAACAACAATTTTTTAAAGAATGGACTATATAATGCCGCTGGTGGAATTATCCGAATTGGATTGGCTATCCTGACAATTCCCTTACTAATTCGCCTGATTGGCGTTGAAGAATACGGTTTGTGGACACTTTCTTGCACTGTAATTACAATTGTTGCTTTAGCTGAGGCTGGTCTTGCTACAGCAACTACCGTGTTTGTTTCCCAGGACTTAAGAAAGGAAGATGTTAATGGGCTATCACAAACTTTAACCATTACCGTCGGGGGTATGCTTATACTGGCTACCCTTGCGGCGATCGCTCTTTTATTTGGTGCTGATGGTATTATTGATCTGTTTCCTAAAGTAGGAAAAACACAACATTCAGTAGTTGTACAAGCGTTACAGATTGGTGGACTCGTTATCTGGGCAAAATTATTTCAACAAGTTTTAATAGGTATAGAGCAAGCTTACCAGCGTTATAGTTTACTAAATATCTTGAATACGATGCAGAATTTTTTGCTGAGTTTTGGGCTGTTTGGGGTAGCTTGGTTTGGTGGTCGGACGGTAGCACTTATGCAGTGGCAAGCTTTGACTACAATAGTAACATTATTAAGTCATATTTGGGTGGTACTATCTCTAATTCGTGGTGTCAGCCTAAAGCCTATTTGGAAAACAGAAAAGGTTATGGCAATTGCTAACTACAGCTTAACTATCTGGTTAATGTCATTAGGGACTGCTGTATTCAGTAGAGGGGATCGGCTGATTGTTGGTTATTTTTTGGGTTCTGAAACCCTGGGAATGTATGCTGGAATTACTGATGCAACATCGGCAATTAATTCATTTTCAGCATTACCTGTTCAGCCTCTTGTCCCAGTTCTGAGTAATTACTCAGCAAACGATAGTATGGGTAATCCAGAGTTTACCCAAAAGATAAAACAGGCTCTGGAAGTGAACGCCCTCTTTGCCCTTGTTTCGTAACTGTTCACACTCCCCCACTAAAAAGGAATTAGGAAGTAACAGGGATAGGAG
>NZ_VIKX01000030.1 GCF_009711935.1 Dolichospermum sp. UHCC 0259
AATCTGAGTCACATCTGCGGAATGTGGGATAAAACATTGGTCAGAAGTAGAAAAACTTGATTCTTCAATATTAAGTTATGTCCTCAATGCAATTAGGATTAAAGGACATTATTTACCACCAAAAAATGATCCTTTACGAAATTGGTGGATGAATGCTTCTTAATTTATTTCTCTGTTTTTATCGTTACAGTTTTCTTCATCAATTCCTGAACTTGAGCCGCTACTAGAGGATGTGGATCTGTTTTCAAGTAAGGAAGAATCTCTTGCACAACCCTCCTAGAAACCACACTCAAATAGGATATGGCCGCTTCCCGGACAAAGCCTGTAGGATGACGCAAAGTTACTAAGATTTGATCAGAACTAACGCGGATATGGGCAGCTTGAGCAAAATGAAAACAACAAGCCAAACACCAATCAGAGAGTAAGTTACCAAGGCTAATTAACTTACGCAGACGATTGGCTACGATGGTTAATTCTTGTTCATTATTTCCAGCCATTGTTTCTGGTTCAACAATGCCATTTTCTATAAGCCGCTGGAGTTTTTCCTGTGGTGGACGACGATCTAAGATATGTAGTAATACTGATTTAGATGCTAACTTTACTGTATGATCTAATATTTCTAAACCTCTAGCTAAACTTACCACCGATTCAGATTGGAGATTTAAGGTTGCGGCTTGAATTTTAGCTGGAGAATAAAGTAATTTTAGTAGTAATAGTAATCTATCTTTCACATCAATTTCTACTTCTAATAATGCTGTTTGTAATAATCCACCAATAGACATTACTCTCTCATTTATGTGATGATTGTCTAAAGAATTAACTAATTGTAAGTCTATATAACCAGCATAAATTTCTCCTAAAAATCGTAATTCTTCTTTAATTAAAGCTTCTATTCTACTTTCATCTAACATCAGTACAACATTCTGATTTTCTGACTGTTGACCGATTTTAATTAAACTCCGTAGAATATATTCCCTGGTGCTACCCCAAGATGTTTCTAGATTTACCCATAAACTTTCCTGTGCTTCGATAGTACCAATGAGAGCAATAGTCCGCCAAGCGTGCATTCTTACTACTTCGGGTTTATAAATATTTGTCGCCAGTTGTAATAAGAGAGGGAGTGCATTGTTCTCTAATCGCACTAAAGCATGGATAGCAGTGGTGCGGGTAGACTTGTAAGATAGGGCTGCTAAGAGGATCGAATAGTATTGTTCTAACCTCGTTGCGGCAATCATTTCCAAGACAGCACAACGGACTCGTAAAGATTTATCTGTTAATAAACTGGGAATATATACTCGTAATTCTTGTAAATCTATGGATTCTCTGAAGGCTTTCACGGCGTTAATTCGCTCTCGTTCCTGGGAATGAGTTAACATTTGCCGCATGGTATCTGTGGCTGCTGCTATTTGGATTGTTGTTCCCTGACGCAGGAGTAAAGCCGCAGCAGTAGCCCGAATGAGTGAATGGTGTTGAGGGTGGAGGTACTTTTCTAAAAGACTTAAATCAGCATTGACATCAGCTAGGGAGATGTAACGTAAAGCTAGAGCGAATACTTCTGGATTAAATGTAGCTGGAGACTGTTCTAATAGGGGACTAACTGCACTCAAGTAGGCTGGATTTGCACCGGCTAAGAGCATGACTTCTAGGCTTTTAGCTTGTAAATCCGGTGCTAGTTGTGGGAGTAAGGGGGCTAAAACCTGGGCTGCTCCCTGGAGATCAATTTGGGCTAAAAGTTCGACACAAGCACCTTTATCGGCTGTGTTGCCTGTTTCTACGAGGGCTTTGACTACCCCTTGTTGGAATACTCGTAAACCGACGGTAGCGGCGCTAACTTCTCCTTTTTCGGCACTTAAAACTAATAAATCAACGTAGCGCGATCGCAATTCCCAAACTACTTTTAAACAAGTGGCCGCAATAATCACTGTTTCGCCCACAAATACCCATTTTTGTAGGGATGGAGGCAAATATTGTTCAACAACCCACAAAGTGCCAAAAATTGCTAATCCTGTTAAACCACTGGATATGGCTTCGGCTGTACCACCGGATAATGTTTGTATCCAACTACGAATTTCTTCAGGAATCGGTTGATATAAAACAGGTCCACTACTAACCACAAAAGTATAGCGGAGAAGTTCATCACAGAATTTGAGACTAACTAAGCCCCAGAAAACAGTTTGGGCTTGAATAGAAGGAAAGAAACTCAACAGAGCGATCGCCGATGGTAATAAAAATCCTACCGTAATTGGTAACAGCGCCGCCGTCGAAAACACCCCAATTTTCTCAATCAACCGACTCGAAACAAACCATTGAGTAAATAACTCACACACCCCCACAATCCCACCAAACAACCCCAAAAAACTCGCCAAATCCTGATTACCAAAGTTAGCATTCAGTTCTCTAAGATATTGAAAATCTATTAACAAGCCCATCACTTGCAACAGGGCTACAAAAATAAACAAATACCACACATAACGCTTCAAAGGAGTTTGCAAGCGACGATGGCGAGTACCCTGTTCTTCAGGAATATCTCTTTGGGGTGTACTCGGAAAAGAACCCTTATATTTATAAGTTAAAAGAAATAAAATTCCCGAACCACAGAGAACCACCAAACAGGCCAGCATAATCACCTGATTCAGCGCCATAACTTTCACCAGTGCAGGTAAACTAAAACCACTGACAACATCTGCTACTAGTAAACCACTGCTAACCAGTGGGTAAGTCCGTTTAATTTCTCGAATATTAAATAATTGATTAGCAACAATTGAAGTATTCAAATCATTGACTACATAACAAGCATCTACCCACAGTCTGAGTAGAAAAATAATCACCATTGCCAAAGACGGAACACTAATTCCCCAACGTAATAATACTAATAAAAATAAAGGCACGATCATACAAGGGACAATCGCCACAATCACCCAACGTAAAGGAAAAATCCTTTGCAACCAAGAAAATAAACCTACCAGTCCCGCACCAAGCACAGCACTAGCAATATAAATCCAAGGTAGTTGTCCCGCTCCATATTGATCTAAAAATAGGGCAACAGTGCTATCCTCTGCCCATCTTAATCCCACAGCTACCGTTGTGTAGAAAGCAAACATCATCCAAGTGCGCTCAAATTCTTCAGGACGGAGATTCACCCACTGAAGCATTCGCGCCAAAACACCTCGATTGCCAGAAAAGCCGTGATTTTTCGATTCCATACAGTTTTATTGTCTGGGTAGCTAAAGTAGGAGTCAGGAGTCAGAAGGAAGAATTAGGAGGAAGAATTAGGAGGAAGAAGGAAGAATTAGGAGGAAGAAGGAAGAATTAGGAGGAAGAAGGAAGAATTAGGAGGAAGAATTAGAATAGTCTCGAATCTGAGAAAGTGATAGCGTAAGCGCTGACTTGTCTGTTTGGTAAATAAACAGTTTCAATGCTTATTACTTGCACTTAATTCACTTTTTTAACCCTGAAACTCTTAATTCTCCCTTATTCTCATTCATTCTCCTTTCTTCTTCATTCTCCTGACTCCTGACTTCTCCTTTCAAACCATAGCAAAAGTCCTGAACAACTGAGTATTATTTTTCCCACTCAGCCGTCAGGACTATCATTTTAGAATAAATTGACATAAATCTAATTATGGATGAATGCTGAGGGAATGGAAAAAACCTTCCCAGTGTCAATTTTAGATCCTATTGTTAACTAATTTATGCAGCATTCATTACAGGTTGTTGACAAAATTATTTTTTTGGTGAAATCAGCATCATCATATTTCGCCCTTCTTTCTTCGGTGCTTGCTGAAGTTCACCAAAAGGCTCTAAATCCGTAGCCATTCGTTTAAGCAACGTTTCTGCCAAGTCACTGTGTTGAATTTCCCGACCTCGGAACATCACAGTAGCCTTAACTTTATCGCCATCTTTGAGGAAGCGTTCGGCTTGTTTAACGCGCACATTATAGTCATGTTCTTCTATTTTGTAGCGCATCTTCACTTCTTTCACATCAGCCGTGTGCTGCTTCTTCCGGGCTTCCCGCGCCTTCTTCTCCTGCTCAAACTTATATTTCCCATAGTCCATTATTCGACATACTGGCGGATCAGCCTTGTCACTAATTAGCACCAGGTCTAATTCCTTTTCCTCTGCTAATTGTATCGCTTCCTGCGGAGTTATAATTCCCAGTTGTGCGCCATCAGTGTCAATCACCCGAATTTTCGGGAAGCGAATCCGTTCGTTAATTTGGGGCAGATCGCGAGTTCTTTTTTTCTCAATCACAGGCATTATGATTAGTGGCAGCTCTTTAGTTAAGATTTTGGACTTGTCTTGATTTAGTTAGGTTAGTTTGATATGCCATTAAAGGCAAAATACAACAGTAACTCAGAATTGGAAAATGAATATCCCTCTCTAGTGTAGCAAATTTATAAGAGAAGTTGAATCAAGTTATTGACTGTATAGCCGGACTCTGAGTTGATTCCACTGCATCATTTTATGTAAGTTACATGATATTTGACACTAATAACTATTGTTACGATTTTCTTCGTGGATACATAATATAGATGATATCTAGAAGATGTTTCCATGATAGCAAAATTAGGTATACATTGAAGCTAATTAAATATAGTGTAACATATATATATAGTTTCCAACTAATCAGCAAGAGATAACTGTGACTACCGCAAGACATTGGCAGCAAAGAGTTGGTAATCAAAGGGATTGGGTGTGGCGTGGTTGGCAAACCCGTTATACTTATATTCGTCCTACCCATGATTATGCAAGAACAACACCCTTAATTTTACTTCACGGTTTTGGGGCTTCCATTGGTCATTGGCGACACAATTTAGAGGTTTTGGGTAAATCTCACACGGTTTACGCTTTGGATATGATTGGTTTTGGGGCTTCGGAAAAAGCTGCAACTAACTACAATGTGGAACTTTGGGTAGAGCAGGTTTACGATTTTTGGAAAACTTTTATCCGTCAACCAGTGGTTTTAGTGGGTAATTCCATCGGTTCACTGATTTCTCTAGTCGCAGCCGCTAACCATCCTGATATGGTACAGGGGATAGTGATGATGAGTTTACCTGATCCCAATTTGGAACAAGAAATGATTCCGACGGCTTTGCAACCTCTTGTCAGCGGGATTAAAAGTATATTTACTTCCAGATTAATATTAAAACCGATATTTTATTTTGTCCGTCGTCCTGGTGTGCTGCGTCCTTGGGCTAGTTTAGCTTATGCAAATCCCGAAGCTATTACTGATGAACTTATAGATATTTTAGCAGGACCTCCACAGGATAGGGGATCTGCTCGTGCTTTTAGAGCCTTGTTTAAAGCCACAACAGGGATGAATTTTAGTCCTAGTGTCAAGAAAATTTTACCAAACTTAACAATTCCCATGCTGTTAATTTGGGGAACAAAAGACCGATTTGTGCCGCCAAAATTAGCAAATCAATTTGTGGGCTACAATGAGAGATTGCAATTGCTATATTTAGAAGATGTGGGTCATTGTCCCCAGGATGAATCACCAGAACAAGTTAATCAGGCAATTTTAGATTGGATTGGTAATTGGTAATTCGTCAGTTGTCAGAATCAGGATTTCCAGGATTAAAGGATGAACAGGATGAAATCTCTGTTTTCATCACCAATTACCAATTACCAATTACCAATTATGGCTCTTGCGCCTCTTTTATGGAGAAAA
>NZ_VIKX01000310.1 GCF_009711935.1 Dolichospermum sp. UHCC 0259
GGATAAAGACGCTTGAGACGGATACGGGCATCCGCCGTTGTGAACTGCCAATCTACAGATTTTTGTGAATGATTGCGTTGAATATACCAAGCCGTTGTTTCTTGTTCTAAAGTTTCAATATCAGGAATCCGACGATCTAAGCATTGCCGAGTCATTGCGGACAGTTCGTTTTCAGCGATATTGAGCCAACTGCCATGTTTAGGGGTGTGGTGAATTTCCAAACGTTCGACCAAAGAACGGGCAGTAGACGGCTCAAACGCTTGATATAGGGAGGCAAGTTTATGAGTATTTAACTGGTCACATACTAAAATAACTTTGTCGCTATCGGGATAGTCGTTGTCGAGTAAATGCTTAATTTCTGTTGCCCAGTCAACTGCTGTTCTACGTTCACTAACGACTGTTTTACGCCACCCAGACAAGGGTTCTGTAAACATAAAAATATTGGCTGTTCCATTGCGTTCGTATTCATAATCCACCGACTCTGGCTGTCCAGGTTTAGCTGGCAGAGGAACGCGGGTTTCTTTGACCAATTGTATAGGTTGCTCATCCATGCAAATCACTGGACACTTAGGGTCATAGGGCAGATGATAAATTTCTAGAACATCTTCCATGTTAGATACAAATTCGGCACTCTGTTCTGGTGGAATCACATACATCTGGCGCAAATGAGGTTTGAGTTCGTTTTTTTTAACACTTGGCGCACGGTTTCGTGACTAATTGCTGGAACAATTTCTAACTCAACCGCAATGTCTGCGAGTAACCGCAATGTCCAACGTGCCTGACCAGCGGGCGGTTCTCCACAACGCAGGGCGATTAGTTTTGCTTCCACCTCTCCA
>NZ_VIKX01000311.1 GCF_009711935.1 Dolichospermum sp. UHCC 0259
CACAATTCAAAGTGTATTAGGTCAAGGTGGTTTTGGTGTTACTTATTTGGCTAGAAATACCAAGAATATTCAAGTAGCAATTAAAACTCTTAATGATAAAGTACAAAATCATCCTGATTTTGCTCAGTTTCAACAAGATTTTGTCAATGAAGCTTTGCGATTAGCTAGATGCAATCATCCTCATATTGTCAAGGTTCATGAAGTGATTCAAGAGGATAATTTATGGTGTATGGTAATGGAGTATGCAGGAACAAATGATTTAGGTACTTTAATCGCTAAGAAAGGACATTTATCAGAAAATGATGCTTTATATTATATTCAGCAAATAGGAGAAGCTTTAGGTTGTATTCATAGCTCAAATCCGCCGATGATTCATAGAGATGTGAAACCTGCTAATATTTTAATTAGAAATCATCAAGGAAAAAATCAAGCTATTTTAATTGATTTTGGTATTGCTCGTGAATTTAAACAGAATTTAACTCAATCTCAAACTCCCTTTGTATCCGATGGTTTTGCACCTATTGAACAGTATAATGAACAAGCAAAAAGAGGTGCGTTTACTGATGTTTATGCTTTGGCGGCTACTCTCTATACAATGGTGACGGGAAAAGTACCAACGGCTGCACCTGTAAGGATGATGTTTCCTTTAACCCCTCCAAAAGAAATTAATCCTCAAATTAGTGATAGATTAGATCAAGCTATTCGCCAAGGAATGGAATTACAACCAGATAAGCGTCCGCAATCAATAGAAAAATGGTTTGTTTTATTAGGGTTGCCTTATCAAGGTAAATCTGTCAAAATTTATTCTCAATCTCAGCCAAGACAATTATCACCAAAAACCAAGCCAAAATCATCTGTTGTCACTACACAAGTTATTAAACCGCAACATCAAAAAAATAGTTTACCCTGGATAATTACTATTGGTTCTGTGGGGTCTTTATTGTTTGTAATGGGTTTGTTGGTAACTCAATCGGCTCATATTCCAATTATTTGTAAACCACTGGATAACTGTGCTATTGATGAAAAGTTTAGTTCGCAATATCAACAAGCAAAAGATATGGCTGTTACTGCTCAAAAGTTGTCCGAGAGTGCCAAGAATGTGGAAGAATTACGAGCATCTCAACAACAGTTACAAGATGCGATCGCTCAACTAAAAACTATACCAACATCTGCTAAGATATACAA
>NZ_VIKX01000312.1 GCF_009711935.1 Dolichospermum sp. UHCC 0259
CCTACTTCTACCTACCCTATAAACTCTCGAAAGTGGGGGGAGAGTGAAAAACTACACAGTAAAGTGGCTAACGCTTTGAAAAAGGCTGGGCAAGTCTTTGATGATGCTTATGGGTGGATGAACCCACAGCCGAAGATAAACCGGATCACTAATTTTCTGGAAGGTTTGCAGCAAGGCGCGTCAACCATCCAACAAGTCACCCAAGTACCACTAGATATTATTTCTCAAACTACAGAGTTAACTAACTCAACAACTGAATTGGTAAAAGCTTGGAAAGAGGATGATAAACCAGAAAACAAACCTCCCGCTGTCTCCGAACCTGACAAGCTAAAAGCTGATGAAACAGCAGCAGCAGCATTAAGTATTGGTTTGGAATTGTTAGAGGAAGAATTGGAGGCTGATGAGTAATTATGGCTTTACCAGAAGGCTTTAATAGTTGGAAACACTTGAGAGAGACTGTAGAGAAAATTCATAACCGTAGGGTGAGATTATTCTATAAAAATCAACCTGAAGATGATATCTCTACCCCTAAAAGGTCGTTAAAGGTAGCTTGTTTGATTACCTCCAAGGATACGATAATACTCGTAATCTTAAGAATGTGGCTATTTGAGATAACCGCAGGACACGCCCAATCTATTCAAGCCCCTATTTATGGAATTCCAGTGCAAGAATTTCAGAGAGATAGCAAGTTCAGACCACAAATAAGACTCTATTTTAAAGAGTCTTATGATTTTGCAAAGCATGGAGATGGAACTGAACAGGTGAGAGGTGAAATCACTTTTCGCATTATGAATAAAACTCAGGAAACTATCAGCCGTAATGATGCTATAGAATACGCCAGAGAGATTAAAAACGAATTTGCTACACCTACGCTAGTCTGGAAGAAAGGAAAATATAAATGTACATACATAGACTTAGAAAATGGCTTTGATTTGAGAATATTAGCTATTAGTAAAGCTGAGGGAGTTTCAATAGTTAAAAGTGTTCTCAAGATTTTAGATAAAACCTACAATGATGATTTCTTCCAATTTATAGAAAATACTAAAACTTACCCAAGCACACCGGGAACTCATTTAGTTTACGGTAAACAAGTTAAAAAATCACGTCAACGCCCGACGGCTGATGTTAAATTCACCCACGCGCAGCTAATCATTCCAGGTCAGATCAAACCCGTTAACTTGGTGTCTGTAGCCGGGCGTGTCAGGAATGCGATTGAGAATGTTTAGCGGTTTTACTGGGTAGAACTTCTTTTTCGACAAGCTAACTTGTCGCTGGCTTAAAACGTCTCAGAATGCGGTGCTAGATTGGTTTTCAGGAATTTACCAAAAAAAAACAAAATGGGCAGATATACAGACATTAGACGCGGGGTAGAACTTAACGCAGCTTTGACCAAATTAAGAGCTTATGAAGATTTATCTACGGACGCAAAACAAGCCGCATATAAAGCCCAGCGAGGAAATTCAGTAAAAGTTAAACCGAACAAAACTAAGGGATTTGTGGAATCTTTTAACCTAACTGGGCGAATTTATTTACCTGTTCGGTTGCTTTCTGAAACCCAAACAACTAACGGCACTTTGATCTCACTGGTGAGAACCGCATCTGCTACTACTGGCAGAACTGTAGATGTAGGGTTTACAGTTCCCGCTGGTGGTGTTGTGTTAGATGGTTTGACTGGCTTTAAAGCTGCTCGTTTTGGGGCTGTGCAACGTGGGGCGGCAGTAGCCGATAATAAGTCACGGCTAACAGATATCGAATATTCCCGCTATGACAACAAATCAGTATCTAGTCCTTTCGGTTCTGAACAAGCTGGTAGCGAAACTTACCCCACTGCTGTAGCAGCGATTAGAGCATTGGCTGCTGTAGAAACTTTTGTGGGTACAACTGGCAACCGAATTTACTTTACTCCTGAGATTATCTAATGGCAACTAATTTGCTACTTCCCGGCGATTGCCGGGATTTATTATTCGTTTCCGCAATTGACAACCGCAGTATTGACGGAATGATTCATATTAACCAAGCTTCTGCTGATTGGTTAATGGGTAAAATGGACACAGGAACATACTTTGATATTTTGGATCATTACGGTATTGATCCTTTTGCCCATGTTGACCCTGTAGAAGAATTGGTCAACAGCAGTTATTTATCCCCACTACTTTTACCATGAGAATTGTAGAGCTTTCAAATAGTAGCAACTGGGAAAGCCTCTATACCACAAACCTTACAGGTGGAACGGTGTATACAGATGAGGGAGAACCCAAAGCTATCCCGATTCCTCCAGTGACTATCCCCTTTCTGTTAGATTCTTTCGTTTTTGCCATTAGTGTCAGCACCGCAGTTCCTGAAGCTGCTGATTGGCGGTTTGCTGGTTGGGCTAATCAAAAGATGTCAACGGGAATAGTTCTCGGCGGGTCTCAAGATGCGACCGTGAACAAATCCCAAGCATTATTTTTGGATCAGGTCAATTTGGTAATGTTCCCAAAAATAAGCACTGATTTCAGCCTGGGGGTCACTCTACCCAAATGGTTTCGATCAGCGCAAATCATTGTCTGGAGATATACGGGCGTTGATGATACTTCTGAGGAAATTTTACTAACTCAAGAATTCGCCAACATAAATTTCAAATTAGAACAATTGCTAAGTCCATGAACACAGAAAGGATAGCAGCATTAATCAGTGTTGTGAGTGTGATCACTCAGTCCGGGCTTTACTTGTTATCTGGTGGTTTTTCCATCGGTAACAAAGTCGCGGATATGAATGCAGAGATTAAATTACTCCGATCAGAAGTGCTAGGTCAGAACGAGATCCAGAATTATCGACTGGATAAACTAGAGTCCACGAACAAATAAGCTGGGGATTCTTAATAATGAATTTAAGGCAAAGGTGGAGTCGTTAAGTGCTAACCTAAAAGATGATATCGCTTGATCTGGGGTCTTAAACGAACCCACTTGTGAAAAATAGCTTCATTCATTTAGGCGCAGCATGGTCACCACCGCAGAAAAAACAAACATTGGTTACATTACCCAAGTAATTGGTCCGGTTGTAGACGTTAAGTTCCCCGGCGGTAAATTACCCCAAATCTACAACGCTTTAACCATCACAGGTACAAATGAAGCTGGACAAAACATCAGCTTGACAGTTGAAGTACAGCAACTACTAGGCGATAACCAAGTTCGTGCAGTTGCTATGAGTACCACCGACGGTTTAGTTCGTGGTTTAGAAGTAGTTGATACTGGCGCTCCTATCAGCGTTCCCGTTGGTAAAGCCACATTGGGACGGATTTTCAACGTTTTGGGCGAACCTGTAGATCAGCAAGGTCCCGTAAATGCGGAAGCATATCTACCTATTCACCGTGACGCTCCTAAATTCACAGATTTGGAAACAAAACCTTCTGTGTTTGAAACTGGGATTAAAGTTGTTGACTTGCTCACTCCCTACAAACGCGGTGGTAAAATCGGTCTGTTCGGCGGTGCTGGTGTTGGTAAAACCGTGATCATGATGGAATTGATCAACAACATCGCTACTCAACACGGTGGTGTGTCTGTATTTGCGGGTGTGGGTGAACGCACACGCGAAGGAAATGACCTCTACAACGAAATGATGGAATCTGGAGTTATCAACAAAGATAACCTCAACGAATCCAAAATCGCTCTAGTTTATGGTCAAATGAACGAGCCACCCGGAGCTAGAATGCGGGTTGGTTTGTCTGGTTTGACAATGGCTGAGTATTTCCGTGATGTCAACAAGCAAGACGTATTACTATTTGTTGATAACATTTTCCGGTTTGTCCAAGCTGGTTCTGAAGTGTCCGCGCTTTTGGGTCGGATGCCTTCTGCGGTAGGATATCAGCCTACTTTGGGTACTGACGTGGGTGCTTTACAAGAACGGATCACCTCCACCACCGAAGGTTCTATTACTTCTATTCAAGCTGTATATGTACCTGCGGACGACTTAACCGACCCCGCACCTGCAACCACCTTTGCTCACTTAGATGGGACAACAGTATTGTCTCGTGGTTTGGCGGCTAAAGGTATCTATCCTGCGGTTGATCCTTTGGGTTCTACTTCCACCATGTTGCAACCCAACATCGTTGGTGATGAACACTACAACACTGCACGGGCTGTACAATCCACCTTGCAACGTTATAAAGAACTCCAAGACATCATCGCCATTTTGGGTTTAGATGAATTGTCTGAAGAAGATCGTTTAATTGTGGCCCGGGCGCGGAAAGTTGAACGGTTCTTGTCTCAACCTTTCTTCGTAGCTGAAGTATTTACTGGTTCTCCTGGTAAGTATGTGAAGTTGGAAGACACCATTAAGGGATTCCAACAAATTCTTTCTGGTGAGTTGGATGCTTTACCTGAGCAAGCTTTCTACTTGGTAGGCGATATCACCGAAGCTAAAGCTAAAGCTGAAAAGCTCAAGGGTTAGTCATTAGTCATTAGTCAGTAGTCAGTGGTTTTTTATGCAACTGACAACTGACAACTGACAACTGACAAAAAGCAACTGACAAAGGACAACTGATAAATGACATTAACTGTTCGTGTAATTGCCCCAGACAAAACTGTTTGGGATTCTGAAGCTGATGAAGTAATTTTACCTAGCACTACTGGTCAGTTAGGTGTTCTCAGCGGACACGCTCCCATGCTGACAGCCTTGGATATAGGTGTAATGCGGGTTCGGGCTAGTAAAAATGCTAGTTGGCAAGCGATCGCTCTTTTGGGCGGTTTTGCTGAAGTTGATCAAGATGAAGTCACAATTCTAGTCAATAGTGCTGAACGTGGCGACAAAATCAACCTTGAAGAAGCCCGCACTGCTTTTAACACAGCACAATCTGGCTTAAATCAAGTTAGCGCAGATGACCGGAAAGCACAATTCCAAGCAACACAGGCGTTTAAACGCGCTCGCGCTCGTTTTCAAGCTGCTGGTGGTTTGGTATAAATTGTATAGAGCATCCAGAATTAATGAGGGTAGGCAAATTGCCTACCCTTATTTAATATAGACTTTGGACTAAAAAGCTAGAGAAAAGCAGTCAGCAGTGATACTGACTGGCTTTTTGAGTATATCTACCTTGAGTTTGGACTAACTGGCATTTAGAAGCAATGAAAAGAAGGCAAGAGAAAATTACCCAAAGTCTTTGAGAGACCCAGTGTTGTTGAATTGTGGAAAAATAAGCATTGCTATATCTTTAATCACGACCATTAATAGCAATGAGTAACCGTAAGATAAAGACAAATAAGTTGATGTAGGTGAGGTACATTGACAAAGCTGCTGGTAAATATTCATCATTGCGGTAAGTACGAGGCAAGATGTAGAAATCAACTACTGATGCTCCCGCGAAGAGAAATACACCTATACCAGAAATACCGATTTCTAACCAACTGGGTGTGTAAACACCAAACAAGGCAAAGACAAATTGGAGAAGACAAACCACCAATAAGGCAACAATGCCTAAACTAACGGTTTTTGTCAATGCCATACCGTCTGCTTCCGAAAGGTTAGAACCGATTTTTCGGGCAGCAATGAAGGTAATACCACAACTCAGAGCAGCAATAGCAATACCTTGAATACCTACTCCTTGGGTTCTCAAAGCCACAAATACCAAGCCACTTAGGGTATATCCAGATAATAGACTGTAAATACCTAATAGAGGTAATGCTAGGGCTTTGTTACCTTTTGATGCGACATTTTGGGCAACGAAGAACAAAATTAATTCGAGAATTACCGCTCCAATGAAGGTAGGAAAAAAGAGTCCAGGGTTACTGCGGATAACACCTAAACCACCATAAGTTCCAAATGCTGTCAGCACCAATCCAGCGCCGACATAGGGGAGGGCGTTAGCGATGACATTGGGTCCAACGATTCCATGAGTTCTCGCCTCACGGAAAGCTTCACGAAAATTACTGGAATTACTCATATCTAAAAACTGCCAAAAAATAAGGAAACTGAAGAAAATAAGCTGCTGATTTCTATTGTTACAAATTTTTGGGTTGAGAAACCAGTCGGTAAATCTGTGAATCTAAAATTTTTGTATGGGTAAAGGTTGACCAAATTCGATAATGGGAATTTCTTTAGGGTTATTGGGGGAACTGTTTTTGTTTTCTTCAGGTGTGGGCAACATAGCGGGAGGAAGGGGGGAATTGATGATGGGTGATGGGTTTTGAGAATTTAGGGGTGGGACGGTGATTAAGGGTTGTTGGGAGTTAGTGGTGAGATTTGTGGATGGTGGTAGGGTGGTAGAGGGTGTAGTTAAGAGACTGTTAGCAGCAGAAAAGGTAATATGAGGATTTAATACCCAGCGGGTGGGTTTTTGGCGAGAAAGAGGTTGAAGTTGTATTTGATTGGTTTGTAATTGAGTTCCTGGTGCTAGATCAAGGACTATTCGGGTAACATTTTCGTTAAGTTGAGAAATACGTATTCTCTGAATTGCTCCTGAATATTCTTTCTGAGTGAGGACTTTACCCAATTTGGTATTAGGTAAATCGAGAACTAGACGTGGTGGTTGCGTTAGTTGGAAATATTGGGGTGTGGTGGTAGCGGAGAGATTAATTTCTAATTGCTGGGCTTTGGGGTTAAATTTCCAGTTATTAAGTTGTCCGATTGGTTGGGCAATACTGATGTTAGGGGTGAGGGTAATTAAGCCGAATACACTTACCCCGATAGATAGAAGAATTTTATTAGTTATTGTTTTCATAGTTTAGTGGTGCTGCGATTTGGTAGTGGGTTGGCAAAAATTACGGATTACGAATTACTTCTTGGTTATTTGGTGGTAGGAGGGCGGTAAGGTGTGAGGTAACTTGACTGTAACGACGGGTAATGAGCAATGAAGAACGACATTGGATGGCGAGTTGATCTGTGTATCTTCCTAGTGTTTGACGTTCTATTCCCCACATACGGCTAGTACCAATAATGGTCAGATCAATATTTTCGGAGGCAGCAATTACGGCTTGAATTGGTTCTGGGGATGTGACGGTTTTGATTTCAATGCGATCGCGGACACTTTTTGGTAATCGCTCAATCATGGTGTTGAGTTCATAACTTAATTCTTCTTGGATGTGATTGCCTGTAAAGACTTGTAAAACTTGTAACATACAAGTATCACGATTAATCAGCATTCTGAGGGCGATGATTAGTGCTAAATCGTCATGAATGTTGGCAGAGTAGGGAACTAATAAACTTTGTCTAAGATCGCCTCCTTTATCTACAAATACGGCGACATCTACTGGTGTGGTACTGAGAATTTGTCCGACTCTTCCCCCTAACCGATTGTTACTAAAAGCGGGACGATGCCAACCGACGAGAACTAAATCTGGTTGTTCACTTTTGGCTATCTGTGCTGTTTCTCTGGCAACATTGCTGGAGATGCGAACTATGGGATGAATGCAAGAGCGTGTTAGTGCTGGCTCTAGGGTAGCAATTAATTCTTCTAATTTTTGGTGACGTTCGGCAATGAGTCTATCAACTTCTTTTGGGGTACTTTCAAAGGCATAGTCTTCTTCAAATTCAATGAAACTGAGGGGATAAACCACAGCAGGTTGTCGGTTGTTGACGGCGATCGCAGTTGCCAACTGTAACAAACCTTTTTGGGTAGAGGGATTAGCCACTGGAACTAAAATTCGATATTGGGTAATATAAAGTTCGCTGGGAACTGGTACGGTTTCTGGTGAGATTTCGGCTGCTGGTTCAACGACATCTAATTTGATTAGGCGTTTCGGATATGTCCATTCCAGCAATGGTGAAGTCATAAATGTTGTCACCAAAGCCATAATTACTAACATGGTGAAAAGTAAGGGGGTAATCACGCCTAACTCTAAACCAATATTCAAGACAATTAACTCGGTTAAACCGCGAGTATTCATTAACCAACCCAGGGCTGAGGCTTCGCGTTTGTCAATGCCGCTGAACCTAGCCGCTACATAAGTACCAATATATTTACCGCCAATTGCTACTAATAAAATCAAACCTGACAATAGCCATAAATGAGGACTATTGAGTAAACCAATTTGTGTTTTTAAACCACTGTAAGCGAAGAAAATTGGTAACAGAAAGATGAGGACAAAATCTTCAGTTTTGACGGCTAATTCTCTGACTAATTCTTCATCTTTGGGCATGACTGCGCCTAATAAAAATGCTCCAAAAATGAGGTGAATGCCGATAAATTCAGTAATTAAGGCAGAGGATACAACTCCCATATAAATTACAGCCAACACCAATTGACTCAACCGCCCAGCCCGACGATGATATTTACTTAAACGTTTAAGAAACCACCGCCCAACTGTGAACATGAAGCCAATATAAACAATACTTTCAATAATAGTGAGAATAGCTTGCCCGTCAATGCTACCGTGACGAGCGACAGCGATCGCTACTGCCAAAATACACCAAGCTGTCACATCATCCACTGCCGCACAAGTTAAAGCTAATGTCCCTAACCGAGTCCCCTGTAAGTTATTTTCGGTGATAATTCTGGCCAACACCGGAAAGGCAGTAATTGACATTGCTGCCCCTAAAAACAAGGCAAAAGGGACAAAACTTACATGATTATTAGAAACTAAGGGATACAGTAGGAAAGATAATATAAAAGCCGAAGCAAAGGGAACAATAATACTGAGATTAGAAATAAGAATGGCAGTTTTTAAGTTACCACTCAGATATTTGGGATTTAATTCCAACCCAATGAGAAACATGAAAAATATTAGCCCAATTTGCGATAAAACATTCAAATAAGGCATCGTTTCTGGTGGAAACAGGCTATGCGCTAAACTGGGGGCAATTATACCAAATAATGATGGGCCAAGCATGATACCAGCGAAAATCTCGCCAATCACCAATGGTTGTTTAATTGCTTTGAATCCCAGCCCCACAAGTCGGGAGAGTCCAATCACAATTAATACTTCAACCAAAACGAGAACAACTGTGTGCATATTTTCCTCATTAACGATAATCCGAGTTCATGATGATTCTTGACAATAGTGTAAATTGTCAACCCAGTTAGATATATTTTCGACTATTTTTATTATTTTAAGATGTTAATTATTGTGACCTTGCTATCTTAATAATCTCAAAAGATCAGTATTATTTTTGTGTTAAACTGCCAATAAACTTGAGAATTAGCAAGTATAAAACCTAAATCAAGAGAATAAATTGGTCAGAACCTTTGATCAATAAATTATTTCCTCAGAAAAGCTAATAATAAACCGAAAATTCTCAAACAATACTCTAACTAAAAATTAGAAAAAATGTCTCAGATGTAACCTAGAATACTTGCTAACAAATTCTGTCTTTCTTATTCTTTCTTCTTATTTCTTTCTCCTGACTCGGTGACTCCTGACTCGGTGACTCCTTCTTCTGACTCCTGAATAAAGCAAAGAATTTAGGTTTATAGTCAAAAAATTGTAAATGTGGCGTTAAATTTTGTTAAGATTAGGTACGGCGTTAGCTTTGCCCCCTGTCCCCTACCCACGAGACGCTTCATGCTGCGATTAGAACATATCAGTAAAATTTATCCTACAGGCGAAGTTCTTAAAGATGTCAACTGGGAAGTCAAACCAGGAGATCGTATTGGTTTAGTTGGTGTTAACGGTGCGGGAAAATCCACCCAATTGAAAATCATCTCTGGGGAGATTGAACCCACCGCTGGAGAAATTATTCGTCCCGCCAGCTTACATATAGCTTATCTTAACCAAGAATTTGAAGTTGACCCCACTCGTACAGTTAGAGAAGAATTTTGGACTGTATTTAAAGAAGCTAATGAAGTGCAGAAGGCTTTAGCTCATATCCCTCATGAGATGGAAACAGCTAATCCAGAAGAGTTAGATGAACTAATTCATGAGTTAGATCGGTTACAGCGCCAGTTTGAAGCTTTGGATGGATATAACTTAGATTCACGCATTGGTAAGATATTACCAGAGATGGGATTTCAACTGGAAGATAGCGATCGCCTAGTTAGTGCCTTTTCCGGTGGTTGGCAAATGCGGATGAGTTTAGGAAAAATTCTCCTCCAAAAACCTGACCTATTACTACTGGACGAACCGACAAACCATTTAGATTTAGAAACCATTGAATGGTTAGAAAATTACCTCAGAGGTTTAATTACCCCAATGGTCATAGTTTCCCATGACCGGGAATTTTTAGATCGTCTGTGTAACCAAATCGTCGAAACAGAAAGAGGTGTTTCCAGTTCTTATCTAGGTAATTACTCATCCTACCTCCAACAAAAAGCCGAAAATCAATACGCACAACTCAACGCTTACGAACGTCAACAAAAAGAATTAGAAAAACAACAAGCATTCGTAGACAAATTTCGTGCCAGTGCTACTCGCAGTACCCAAGCGAAAAGTAGAGAAAAACTACTTGATAAAATTGAACGCATTGAAGCACCGACAGGAGGAGTTAGAACCCTACATTTCCGGTTTCCTGATGCCACTCGTAGCGGTAGAGAAGTAGTAGAAATTAAGGATTTAACCCATATTTATGGGGATAAAATTCTGTTTTTATCCGCAAATCTGCTGGTGGAAAGAGGAGACAGAATTGCTTTTCTTGGTCCCAACGGTGCAGGTAAATCCACACTTTTGAAAATTATGATGGGTGTTGAACCACCCACAGAAGGGATTGTTAAATTAGGTGATCACAACGTGATTCCTGGTTACTTTGAACAAAACCAAGCGGAAGCGTTGGATTTAAATAAAACCGTCATGCAAACCATCCATGACGAAGTTCCCAACTGGACAAATGAAGAAGTCCGCACATTGTTAGGTAGATTCTTATTTACTGGTGATACTGTATTTAAGAAAGTTGCGGCATTGAGTGGAGGTGAAAAAGCTCGATTAGCATTGGCAAAAATGCTATTACGTCCAGCCAATTTAATCATCCTGGATGAGCCTACAAACCACTTAGATATTCCGGCCAAGGAAATGATGGAAGAGGCTTTGCAAAACTATGATGGTACTGTCCTTGTAGTTTCCCACGACCGTTATTTTATCTCCCAAGTAGCTAACAAAATTGTCGAAATTCGTGATGGTGATTTTCATGTTTACTTAGGCGATTATCACTACTATCTCGATAAGAAAGCTGAAGAAAAAGAACTAGCAGAATTGGCAGCAGCAGAAGCCGCAAAAGCTGCTAAAAAAGCCGCTAAATCTGCAAAAGCTGGAGCAAAGCAGAAGTAGGTAATATCGGCAAATGGGTGACTGATTGTGTTTCTGGCTTTCTGTCACCTATTTTTTAATCATGATAATTGAACGCAGATGAACGCAGATAAACACAGATAAATTTGATTATTATTCTGTGCAGTCTCAGAAAAAATTAGTATTACAAGAGAAATTACAGAGCAATAACACCCCCAGATGCAAAGACTTGTTTTGCTGTTAATTGCAAGTTAGGAAAGATTGGGGAAAGCAATTGATCATTGTTTTGAAATAATCGCTTTTGATATTCGTCTTCTACTAATGTACAAATTGTAATTGTTGGCTGTTTGATTTTGCCAATATATTCTCTACCACCAATGCCTAAATAATCTACAATCCAATATTCAGGAACAGCTAATAGGGCGTAATCTTCAACTTTGCGAGCATAATCATTTTGCCAGTTTGTGCTGACGACTTCAGCAATTAGTTTAATTGATTTTCCTGATGTAATTACAGGCTCTTTTTGCCATAATGGTTCATTGATTAGTTGGGTTTGGTCTAATACAATCACATCGGGACGAAAGGCTGTGTTTGTTCCCAATAGTTTGATCAAGCAGCGATGGGGGATAAAGTATGGTAAGTCTTGATGATCAATTTCTACATTCAGTTTTCGCCCAATTAAAGATGATACCTGTTCATGAGGTCCTGTTGGTTCCATCTCGATTAATTCCCCATCAATAAGTTCATAGCACTCATTGTCGCCATACTGAGTAACAAATTCATTAGCTGTGATTAGTTTTAGGGATGATTGTACCATTATTATGTTTCTTGCTGATTAAATAAAGATTATTTTGGCAATTAGAAACTGCACTTTCTTACTTATTTGGCAATCAGATTAGATTAATAAATTAAACTGTCCAAACCGTTTTTACGGACTAAATGTAGTAATTTAAGAGCCGCACCTGTAGGTCGTTTTTGCCCAATTTCCCATTTTTGAACAGTTGATGAACTGATGTTTAAAATAGCAGCAAATACAGATTGGCTTACATTAAATGATTCACGAAGTTGTTTAATTTGTTGAGGTTCTAGCGGTTCAATTGGAGATAAACACAAGCTATCAAATTCGCGTAAAGTAACTTGACTCATTACACCAGCTTTGTATAGTCCTATAGCAGTTTCGTGAACAGCCTCAAGAATTGCTGACTTCTTCTTCCTCATTACAGATTACCTCTATTAATTCATCTTTCAATTTTGCTGTTTCAAGAGCCTCTGCTGTTAAAGACAGCAGTTCTGATGACAGTTTTTTCAAGGCTTCTTTTTCATCCTGATCAATATTGCTACGCTCGTTTTTTGGAAACCCAAACACAAAAAACCAGCTATCGTCTTTGTTAGTAGCAACCAATGTACGGAAACCAGCCCTCTTGCCTTTTCCAGAACGGGCAATGCGTTTTTTAAATAGTCCACCTCCTAGATCCGCGTCGTAAAGACCTGCTGCCATTTCTGCAACAGCATTATAGAGACTAGAATCATTTAACTTCTGATCTTTTGCCCAACGGTTAAACCATCGGGTTTTGTAGATTGCCATATTAGTTCATTTTAACTAAAGTATATCACTTGGTGCTACAATAGGCAATTATTAAAAATGTGTCTGAAAGTGCGTATAATATATCTAATGTTATAATCAATCCTCAGTCACCATAAAAACAACCCAAGAGCCAATTTATTTGCAAACAGATGTTATCTAAACTAAGAGTTCAACATTACAAAAGCCTTTTTGATACGCAAGTGGATTTAGACCCATTGACTGTATTTATAGGTCCTAATGGTTCTGGTAAATCTAATATTTGTGAATCTTTGGCTGTATTGTCTGATTTTTTGAATAGACTTGTAGATTATACAGGAAATACAGAAGCGATAGGTTTTTTATCTCAGTCATTGACAACTTTAAGTACAAATCCGCAAAGTCTTGAATCTAAATTTTGGCATGGAAATACAGATTTTATCTTATTAGAGGTTAGCGTATTGACTGAAAATACTCATCCTTTTTTAGATATATCAGTTCATCTTGATTATCCTAAAAGAACAATTCTAATAAAAAAAGATGACATAAAATTTAATCCACAACCTTCAACAATTGGGGTCAGAAGTTTTCTAGTAAATCATCAATATTCAGATTCTCCAGTTGCTAAATCATTAAAAAAAGTCAGTATCTATGATTTTTCTCCAGGTGATATTTCTAGACAAACTTTAACAACTCCAATAATGAAGAAAACCGGAGAAGGAATAGCTTATGCTTTGCTGGATATTTTATTAGCTAATCGTGAAGGTTTCGATGAATTGCAGGAACGTTTAACAAAGCTTGTTCCTAATATAAAGAAAATTGTATTATCTCGTGGAGAAAATCAAACCTTTTCACTAGAATTAGTTGATAGATATTCAGAACATCATATTCCTGCATCTGATATATCAGATGGAACATTGAGAATTTTGGCTTTTCTAACTGCACTTTACCAAGAAAATACTCCCAGTATTATTTGTTTTGAAGAAATAGAAAATGGTGTGCATCCTTGGCTTCTGCACAAAATGATGGAGTTACTAAAAATTGTTTCCACTGAAGGAATAACTGGTAAACCTGTGCAGGTTTTAATTACAACCCATTCTCCTGTTTTATTAAATTACGTTGAACCATATCAAGTGCGGGCGGTTGAATTAGACAAAGAAGGTAAAACTCAAGTTCACAAATTACCTATAGATTCTGTCCGGTTTCAAAAAGCTTTAGAGGCTTATGATGGAGCATTAGGTGAACTTTGGTTTACAAATGTGTTTGGAGGAAATCCAGAATGAGTCGTCGGATTCGGATTGGACTAATTGTGACTTGAAGCATAAAGTGAGCCAAAAGCTTATTTTATGCTTCACAAAGCCGATGTCCATTTTATGCTTCAAAAAAATGTGAAAGTAGAAAATTCCTTTTTCCAAGTAATACATAGGAAAAAAACAGACACTTTTTCGTGTAATATACGGAAAGATAAGAATCAAGATCAACAACCTTCAATTGTGGAAACGCATACACCGACACTGCCCAACATGAAAGAACTTGAAGCTTTACGTGAGCAAGTA
>NZ_VIKX01000313.1 GCF_009711935.1 Dolichospermum sp. UHCC 0259
ATGGATGTGAAAGCAAAAAGTGGTCAAGCTAATAAGGGCTAATGGTGGATACCTAGGCACACAGAGGCGAAGAAGGACGTGGTTACCGACGAAATGTTCCGGGGAGTTGGAAGCAAACTTTGAGCCGGAAATATCCGAATGGGGCAACCCTATGTACTACCTGTTGAATATATAGACAGGAAAGAGCCAACCCAGCGAACTGAAACATCTTAGTAGCTGGAGGAAGAGAAATCAAACTAGAGATTCCCTAAGTAGTGGTGAGCGAAAGGGGAAGAGCCTAAACCAAGGGATTTATCCTTTGGGGTCGTGGGACAGCAATATCGAATCTAGAGATTAGACGAAACAGCTAAATACTGTACCAGAGGGGGTGAAAGTCCCGTAGTCGAAAGTCAAAGGATAGTAGCTGAATCCCGAGTAGCATGGAGCACGAGGAATTCCATGTGAATCAGCGAGGACCACCTCGTAAGGCTAAATACTACTGTGTGACCGATAGTGAACAAGTACCGCGAGGGAAAGGTGAAAAGAACCCCGGAAGGGGAGTGAAATAGAACATGAAACCATAAGCTTACAAGCAGTGGGAGTCCGATTTAACGGATGACCGCGTGCCTGTTGAAGAATGAGCCGGCGACTTATAGGCACTGGTAGGTTAAAGCGAGAATGCTGGAGCCAAAGGGAAACCGAGTCTGAAGAGGGCGAAAATCAGTGTTTATAGACCCGAACCCTGGTGATCTAACCATGTCCAGGATGAAGCTTGGGTAACACCAAGTGGAGGTCCGAACCGACCGATGTTGAAAAATCGGCGGATGAGGTGTGGTTAGGGGTGAAATACCAATCGAACCAGGAGCTAGCTGGTTCTCCCCGAAATGTGTTGAGGCGCAGCGGTTGTGATTAAATCTGGGGGGTAAAGCACTGTTTCGGTGCGGGCTGGGAGACCGGTACCAAATCGAGACAAACTCAGAATACCCAGAGAACACACAGCCAGTGAGACAGTGGGGGATAAGCTTCATTGTCAAGAGGGAAACAGCCCAGACCACCAGCTAAGGTCCCCAAATCATCACTAAGTGATAAAGGAGGTGAGATTGCCTAGACAACTAGGAGGTTTGCCTAGAAGCAGCCACCCTTGAAAGAGTGCGTAATAGCTCACTAGTCAAGCGATCTTGCGCCGAAAATGAACGGGGCTAAGTGATGTACCGAAGCTGTGGGATTACTAAAAATAATCGGTAGGGGAGCGTTCCGTCGTAGGTAGAAGCAGTAGCGGCGAGCAGCTGTGGACGAAACGGAAGTGAGAATGTCGGCTTGAGTAGCGCAAATGTATGTGAGAATCATACACCCCGAAACCCTAAGGGTTCCAGAGCCAGGTTCGTCCACTCTGGGTTAGTCGGGACCTAAGGCGAGGCCGAACGGCGTAGTCGATGGACAAAGTGTCAATAGTCACTTACTGTTCTGTGGGAGCATAGAGAGGGACGCATGAAAGATAGCCATACCCTGATTGGTTTGGGAGGAGTTTACGAACTCCGAGTGGTGAAGGATAGTGCCAAGAAAAGCTGTTTATGTGATGAAGATAGAACACCCGTACCCGAAACCGACACAGGTAGGGAGGTTGAGAATACCAAGGGGCGCGAGATAACTCTCTCTAAGGAACTCGGCAAAATGGCCCCGTAACTTCGGAAGAAGGGGTGCCCACCTAAGCAGTGGGTCGCAGTGAAGAGATCCAAGCGACTGTTTACCAAAAACACAGGTCTCCGCCAACTCGAAAGAGGACGTATGGGGGCTGACGCCTGCCCAGTGCCGGAAGGTTAAGGAAGTTGGTCAGCGAAAGTGAAGCTGACGACCGAAGCCCCGGTGAACGGCGGCCGTAACTATAACGGTCCTAAGGTAGCGAAATTCCTTGTCGGGTAAGTTCCGACCCGCACGAAAGGCGTAACGATTTGGATGGTGTCTCAGAGAGAGACTCGGCGAAATAGGAATGTCTGTGAAGATACGGACTGCCTGCACCTGGACAGAAAGACCCTATGAAGCTTTACTGTAGCCTGGAATTGTGTTCGGGCTTCGCTTGCGCAGGATAGGTGGGAAGCGGTGAGATATTCCTTTTGGGGAATAAGGAGCTAACGGTGAGATA
>NZ_VIKX01000314.1 GCF_009711935.1 Dolichospermum sp. UHCC 0259
AGAAAAACTGAATAAAGAGCGTGGGATACAAGTAAGTACCAACACAATCAGACGGGGACTAAAAAAAAAGGGGTGATATGGAAGCGAATAAGAATAAGTCATCAAGCAAAACAAGATCCAGTGACTCGTGCAAATAAACAAGCAGATATGGATATGTTAGAACTGGCTGCGGCTAGTGGAGAAATAGACCTAAAATATTTGGATGAATCAGGATTTTCAGCTTGGAGTGATTCAGGTTATACATACTATCAAAAAGGAGAACAAAAAAAGCTTGAACAAACACAAAGACGTGGGCGCAGAATCAGCATTATTGGGTTATTTCAGCCATTAATTAGCTTTATTTATGGTCTAGTAATTGGAGGAGTTAAGCGCAGTTCTTACATCAAAATGATGGAACAAGAGGCGCAAGAAGCATCTGAAAATAAACGAATGAGAGTCATAGTTCAAGATAATGGACCAATACATCGTTGTCGAGAAGTTCAGGCATTATGGACAAAGTGGGAAAGTCAAGGTTTATATATGTTTTTCCTTCCTAAATATTGCTCGGAAATGAATCCAATTGAATTAGAATGGCAACATCTTAAACGAGATGAAATTTCTGGAAAAATGTTTGAGGATGAATTAGAACTAGCATATGCAGTTATGGATGGTATTGAAACCAGAGGTAAAAAAGGAAAACACCGGACAGAACGTACTAAATTTAACAAAGCTAAATAGGTTAACTTTTCTTTACATAC
>NZ_VIKX01000315.1 GCF_009711935.1 Dolichospermum sp. UHCC 0259
TAGGCAACACCCAAGCCAGCAAACAGCCACGACAACTTACCAAAGCCGTTGACCCCAAACAGCAAGCCATTTGGACATTGGCAGATTTATATACCTATCTAAGTGAGTGGGCATACTCTGTTTACGACAACTTAGAGCATGATTCCTTGGGGACAACACCATTACAAGTTTATACAGAAGGGGTGCTGATTGCAGGAGAACGAGAACACCGACACATTGCCTACAATGAAGACTTCCTCATGTCCACACGTCCCAGTACACCTAAAGGAACGGCTTTAATCCAGCCCGGAGTGGGAATTAAAGTTAATTATCTTTATTACTGGAATGATGCTTTCCGTAATCCGGGGGTAGAAAAAACCAAAGTTCCCGTGCGTTATGACCCCTTTGATATGGGTGTAGCTTATGCCTACCTAGAGGGACGCTGGGTTAAATGTATCTCCCAGTATTACAGCACCTTTGTCGGACGCACAGAGAAAGAAGTGCTGTTAGCCGCAGAAGAAATCAGACAAAAGGATAAGCGTAATTTTGTCAGTACGAATATCTCAGCTAAACGCCTAGCAGATTTTATTGCCTCAGCGCAAGAACATGAAACCTTGCTCCTGCAAAGATTACGGGATTTGGAAGCCAAAAGTGTACTGGAAAATTTAACGTCCCATCTTGATGAGGTATCGTCACTCACCCAAGTTCAAGTTATACCGCAGTCCCCAATCAACAAGTCAAACGGTGAAGATGTCTCCACAGTTCATAAAACTGAAAATATCCAACAGTTGGATGTCACAAAACTACCTGTCTTTGAGGAATACAGATAATGGAGAACTTTTCTTTGGAGGTACAGTCCCAACTCAACCAATTCAAGGAATATGCGATATCTCATCCCCAGTTGGCGCAAGTGGATATGCTACTCATGGGTGCGATTCGTGAACCTGCGGGATTTGCTCACGTCCTGGTGTATGGACCTTCTGGTGTGGGAAAGACGACGATGATTCGCCAAATTACTAGACGGTTAAATGGGACTACTGTTGACCACAATGGTTTTCGTGAAGGTGGCTATCGCAATGGCAATGGTTCTCCAATACCACTGTTACTGGTAGAAACACGACCTCCTGACGGTGGGGTGTTTAATCGGGCTGATTATTACCGCACGGCACTGAGATTGTTGGGAGAACCATACTACGAGCGGCGGATGATGGTGGATATTGATGCCGAGCAAACTTGGGAGAAGAAGGGGCGGGGACGCAGTAAAACGGCACAGTTCAATGATTCTCCTGAACTACGTCAGGCTTTGGAAGAGGCGATGAGTAAACGTGGTGTCAAGGCTGTGATTTTGGATGAGGCACAGCATCTAATGAAGATTGGTAGTGGGGCTAGTGGTGGTAAGCTTTTAGACCAATTGGATTGGATTAAGTCAATGACAAATGTGACTGGTGTACTGCACATTCTCATTGGCACTTATGAACTTTTGAGTTTTCGCAATTTAAGTGGACAGGCATCACGACGGGGGTTGGATATTCATTTTCCCCGTTATTTGTTTCAAAATGAACAAGATAGGCAGGATTTTCAGGGAGTTTTACTGGCGCTGTTCAAGCAAGTTCCCCTTCAGGTTGATATTCCGGCTTTGATGCAGCATTGGTTTGATTTTTATGAGCGTTCTATTGGTTGTGTGGGTGTGTTGAAGGATTGGTTAATTCGGGCTGTGGCGGCGGCGTTGCATGATGGCTGTGATACACTGACTTTGGAGCGGTTGCATGAACATACTCTTTCGCTGGCTCAGTGTGAACGCATGGCGATAGAGGCGACTGAGGGGGAACAAAAACTCTGTTATATGGAAAGTCGCCGTGAACACTTATGGCATTTGCTACAGATGGG
>NZ_VIKX01000316.1 GCF_009711935.1 Dolichospermum sp. UHCC 0259
GAAAGCCGCGATTGCGGCAAGGAGGTGAAAATTTCACTTTCTTAAAGGAGTTTGTTAAATGACAATCGCCAAAACTCGTACTAACGGCAATACTCGCCATACAGCTAATGGTAAAGTATCAGCAAAAACAAATAACACAGCTACCGCAACTAAATCTAAGGCAGTAAAGGCTTCACCACAACAGGAAGCATTAGCCTTATTGAAGGAATTGCGGAATTTAATCTTCAAAGAGTACGGGATTAAATTACAGTTACGCGATTCCAGAATTTCTACCAAAATCGGTCATGCAGCCCGTGAAAAACTCGGACTTGATATTGCTGCTCAAGTCAAAAAGAAAGGTGGTAATAAAAAGTTTGATTGGCAGAAATGGAACAGCAAATTATTTCCTAAATTGTTTGGACAACCAGATGCCCTCAAATATGCACCAGAAGTAGTTGCTATTTTCATGAGTATGCTGTACGACACAATCAGCAAAGACCCGGAGCAAGCAATAGCTGATTTAGTCGAATTCAACCGGGCATCACTAGAACGTCGCAACTCATTCCAAGAACAAGAAGTGGAAGAACTGGATGATTTAGATAATGAATTTGACGAGGACTTGGACGAAGATGAGGATGATGACGATGAACTCGATGAAGACTTGGATGAAGATGACGATTTAGATGAAGATGATGAGGACGATGACGAGTAATTGATTCTTCATAAGTGACAGAATTATAACTACAAATAACCATGTAT
>NZ_VIKX01000317.1 GCF_009711935.1 Dolichospermum sp. UHCC 0259
GGATGAACGCTGGCGGTATGCTTAACACATGCAAGTCGAACGGTCTCTTCGGAGATAGTGGCGGACGGGTGAGTAACGCGTAAGAATCTACCTTCAGGTTTGGGACAACCACTGGAAACGGTGGCTAATACCGAATGTGCCGAGAGGTGAAAGGCTTGCTGCCTGAAGAAGAGCTTGCGTCTGATTAGCTAGTTGGTGGGGTAAGAGCCTACCAAGGCGACGATCAGTAGCTGGTCTGAGAGGATGATCAGCCACACTGGGACTGAGACACGGCCCAGACTCCTACGGGAGGCAGCAGTGGGGAATTTTCCGCAATGGGCGAAAGCCTGACGGAGCAATACCGCGTGAGGGAGGAAGGCTCTTGGGTTGTAAACCTCTTTTCTCAGGGAAGAAAAAAATGACGGTACCTGAGGAATAAGCATCGGCTAACTCCGTGCCAGCAGCCGCGGTAATACGGAGGATGCAAGCGTTATCCGGAATGATTGGGCGTAAAGGGTCCGCAGGTGGCATTGTAAGTCTGCTGTTAAAGAGTCACGCTCAACGTGATAAGAGCAGTGGAAACTACAAAGCTAGAGTATGGTCGGGGCAGAGGGAATTCCTGGTGTAGCGGTGAAATGCGTAGATATCAGGAAGAACATCGGTGGCGAAGGCGCTCTGCTAGGCCAAAACTGACACTGAGGGACGAAAGCTAGGGGAGCGAATGGGATTAGATACCCCAGTAGTCCTAGCCGTAAACGATGGATACTAGGCGTAGCTCGTATCGACCCGAGCTGTGCCGTAGCTAACGCGTTAAGTATCCCGCCTGGGGAGTACGCAGGCAACTGTGAAACTCAAAGGAATTGACGGGGGCCCGCACAAGCGGTGGAGTATGTGGTTTAATTCGATGCAACGCGAAGAACCTTACCAAGGCTTGACATGTCACGAATCTCGTTGAAAGATGAGAGTGCCTTAGGGAGCGTGAACACAGGTGGTGCATGGCTGTCGTCAGCTCGTGTCGTGAGATGTTGGGTTAAGTCCCGCAACGAGCGCAACCCTCGTTTTTAGTTGCCAGCATTAAGTTGGGCACTCTAGAGAGACTGCCGGTGACAAACCGGAGGAAGGTGGGGATGACGTCAAGTCAGCATGCCCCTTACGTCTTGGGCTACACACGTACTACAATGCTACGGACAAAGGGCAGCTACACAGCGATGTGATGCGAATCTCATAAACCGTAGCTCAGTTCAGATCGAAGGCTGCAACTCGCCTTCGTGAAGGAGGAATCGCTAGTAATTGCAGGTCAGCATACTGCAGTGAATTCGTTCCCGGGCCTTGTACACACCGCCCGTCACACCATGGAAGTTGGTCACGCCCGAAGTCGTTACCCCAACCTTTTGGAGGGGGATGCCTAAGGTAGGACTGATGACTGGGGTGAAGTCGTAACAAGGTAGCCGTACCGGAAGGTGTGGCTGGATCACCTCCTTTTAGGGAGACCTAATCCATTTAGAAATCGAAGGCAGTGAAAATTGTTGATAGAAA
>NZ_VIKX01000318.1 GCF_009711935.1 Dolichospermum sp. UHCC 0259
CCTACTTCTACCTACCCTATAAACTCTCGAAAGTGGGGGGAGAGTGAAAAACTACCAGTAATTCATACTCATAATACTATATCATAACATCCAGCAGTTTTCATAGAACTGTGAACAATTATCAGCAGGAACAATAAAAAAGAGGAAGTAAAAACTTCCTCGGAGATAAACGTTAAGTGGGGTGTAAAGAAGAAAAAACAACCACCTAAAAATTTTTCACAATACTAAATAGACAGCACTTCTGGCAAGATCAAGAGTAAAAATCTTATTATCATAGAAACTAAATGGACCACGATATGCTGTTTCCAAGTTATTTATACCATCATAAACAGTCGTTAATGCAACATCCGAACCACGTCCACCCAAGAAAGGTAAAGGTATAATACCAGTACCTAAAATCTGCTGTATTTGCTCTGAATTTAAGTCATCTAAAAATGTCTTTTCCTGTAAGTCAGAAATGATGATTGTAGCCATGATCTTATTTCCTCGTCAACCAGTGAACAGTTCTGCTGAGTATGAAAAAATTGCCCTTGAATGTGCTGAAATAATTACCGACCTACCCAAGCATTAACTGTCCGACCAGAATCTATCGTATTGAATTTATTATCACGAAAGCTACCTCCTCCTTCATAAGTGTTTGATATTCTATTTATACCATCATAAACGGTGGTTATAAAAACATTAGGACTTAGCCCAGGATAAAACCCTCCTAAACCTCTTCCTAATAAAGCACCTAATTCTGGTGGATTTAAATCATCAATAAAGGTTAATAAATGACTAGAATATAAGTCATTTATCACTATTTTCTTCATTGTCTTACCCTCTACATATTTAATGAAATTAACTATTTAATTCTGACATTTTTATCTTAAAAATAATCAAAAAATTGCATATTAACGCCTTTAAAAAAAGACATAATTTACTAAATTATGTCTTAAATATTAATTTTATTTAAAGCTCTAAGCCACTCTTTTGCAACTTCTTGAATGGATCTAAGATAAAGTCAATAACATGACGCTGACGAATAATTACTTCTGCGCTTGCTGTTTGTCCAGGAGTAATAGGAATCCGTTTGTTACCGACTTGAATATAAGGATTTTCCAATGCGATATCTAATTCATAAGTTTCTATGCGGTTAGAACTATTTTCTTGAACTTTAGAGTTAGGCGAAATCCAACTAATCCGTCCTGATACAATTCCATACTCTTGGAAAGGATAAGCATCAAATTTAATTTTTACTGGCATTCCTGCTTTGACAAAACCACTATTTTGACTGGGCATACGTGCCTTTAAGATCAAAGGAGCATTTTCGGGGGCAATTTGAGCAACCATTTGTCCTACTTGGACAACAGAACCAGATTTTTTGATAGGTAATTCAAAAATTATACCATCAATAGGAGAACGAATAGTTCGCTGTTTTAGTTGTAAATTCAAGGCTGTAATTTGTCCCTTTGTTTGCATCATTTCTGATTGGAGAGAAATGATTTGATTTTGAATGTCTTTAAACTGTTCTTGACTTTTTAATAAAACTAATTCTCCACCTTGCAGAGAACTTTTATAACTACTTTCTTCTTCTTGTAACCGTAGTTTTGCCTGTTCAATATCTGAGCTAACTTGATTCATTAGTGACTGATAACGACTGACTTCTTCCTTTAGTCTTAACTTTGCTGTTTGCAGATTAAATTTTGCTTCTTCTTGGGAACGTTGACTTTCTTCAGCAATTTTTTCTAATTCTACTATTTTAGTTTGAGGAATTATTCCTTCCTTTAATAGTAGATGATAACGTTTAAGTTCAGAAATATCTCGACGCAAGCGACTTGTAGCTAATCTGTAGTTAGTTTGACTAGATTGTATATTCTGTTTGGCCTGATCAACTTGAGCTAATTTTTCCAAATTTTGGAAATTATAAGCACTTTTTTTAGTCTCAAATGTTTGTTGAGCCTGATTAAGTTGCGCGATTTTTTCTAATGCTTGAGATTGATTTTGCTGACGTTGAATATTAATTGACATCAAGACTTGATTTTTTAATATTTCTAGTTGAGATTGGCGATTAATTAGCCCCTCTAATTTAGATTGTGCTTGTTGAAGTTCTGTTTGTAAAACATCAGATTCCATTGCTAATAAAACTTGTCCAGCTTTAACAGTTGCACCTTCTCTAACATTGACATTAATAACACTACCAGTTACCGCACTATCTAATTTTTGTGTTGCACCTTTGGGTTCTATTCTCCCACTAGCATTGCCCGTTTCATCAACTTTAGTTAACATTGCCCAAGGTAAAATAATAGCGGCAAAACTGACTAGTAAATACAACATGGAACGAGTCCATGCTTTTGGTAAAGCGTCTAATAATTCCTCTGTTCCATAAAACCAATCCTTGGCTTTATCTAATATCTGGACTTGTTGGTTTGTTATTAAAGTAGTAGATTCAGGTTGATGCGGTGGATTTATAGTAGTTGTTGGTTGGGTGTAAACTGACTGTGGCATAAATAATTGAAGAATTTTGGTGATAGATCCCCAACTTATGTAATAAATTGGGGATCTGGTTATTGAAAAATTAATTTGTTTGTGCTAATTGTTGTTGATTAAGATAGAAATAATGTCCTCTTTTGGTGATTAATTGTTCATGTGTACCGCTTTCTACTAAAACACCACGATCTAAGACTAAAATTAGATCAGCATGACGAACTGTAGAAAGACGGTGAGCAATAATTACACTTGTACGTCCTTGCAGGATTTTTTTGAGGTTGTTCTGAATAATCCGTTCTGATTCGGCATCCAGGTGACTTGTGGCTTCATCTAATATTAAAAGTCGGGGATTTCCTAATAATGCGCGGGCAATTGCTAACCGTTGGCGTTGTCCTCCAGATAACATTCCTCCCCCTTCACCAATTTGAGTTTCATAACCCATTGGCATTCTTTTAATAAACTCATCTGCACCTGCAAGTCTGGCTGCTTCCATAATCTCTTCTAAAGAGGCTTCTGGATGAGCAATTGTGATATTTTCCCGAATTGTTCCCCCAAATAAAAAGGTATCTTGATCAACAACACCAATTTGCGATCGCAAGGAATGTAAGGAAATACTAGTAACATCTTGATTGTCAATCAAAACTCTTCCATCTGTCGCTAGATATAAACCCAAAATTAACTTAGAAAGTGTTGTTTTTCCCGAACCACTGCGACCAACAACTGCTACAGTTTGTTCAGGCAAGATTTCAAAACTGAGATTTTCTAAAATATTAATCTCACTTTCAGGATGATAGCGAAAGGTAACATTATTAAAACTAATTCTCCCAACTAATCTGGGGAGAAACTGCCGAGGTTTCTGTTCTAAATCTTCCTCTGGCTGTGCTTCTAAGACATCATTAATTCGTTCTGTGGCGACAATTACTTCCTGTAACTGATTCCACAAAATAATTAATCGTTGGAAAGGCTGTATAATATTGCCTAATAACATATTAAAGGCAACTAATTGACCAATGGTAAGTTGATTTTGAATCACCAACCAAGCGCCAAACCATAATAATCCTGTACTTGCCAAGGATTGAATAGTAGAACTAACTAATTGCAGTTGATTACTAATTACTTGACCACTAAAGTTCTTTTTGATTAAATTATTTAGTAATTCTTCCCAATGCCAACGCACCGTTTGTTCAATAGCCATTGAACGAATCGAAGAAATGCCAGTCAAGCTTTGAATTAAATAACTATTTTCCAGTGTTCCGGCTGTAAATACCTCCCGACTAATCCGCCGCAAAAATGGTGTGGCAAAGAATGTTAAAATCACAAATGGTGGTACAATTGCTAATGTCATTAATGCCATTGGTGGACTATACCAAAACATTAATCCTACATAAACAAAGACCGTTAGTAAATCCAAACCAATAGAAAGAGCTTCACCCGTTAGAAAACGTTGAATTTTTTGATTTTCTTGGACACGGGAGACAATATCCCCGACATAACGAGATTCAAAAAATGCCAGCGGTAGACTAAATGTATGTTTAATAAAACCTACCATTAACGCAACACTAATGCGGTTGGCGGTGTGATCTAGTAAATATTGTCTTAACCCATTAATGGCAACCCGAAACAACCCAAAAATTAACAATCCAAACCCGACAGTATTTAAAGTTAAAACACTGCCTTGAACAATGACTCTATCTAATAGAAGTTGCGTAAATAAGGGCGTAATTAATCCAAATATTTGAATTAATACTGAAGCAAGAAATACTTCTAGGAGAACTTGAGAATGAGGTTTAACTAAATCCAATAACTGCCAAAATGGCGTGTTAGCTTCTAGGGTTTTTTTGAGTGAAGCTGTAGGTTGTAATAGTAAAGCGTAACCAGTCCAACCTGCGAGAAATTCCTTGGTAGTCAGCCGACGTTGACCAATGGCAGGATCGGCAATAATTACCTGTTTTTTGGTAATTTCATAGACAACAATGTAATGTTTGCCTTGCCAATGAGCGATCGCAGGTAAAGGCTGTTGAGCAAATTTATCCAAACTGGCTTTTACCGGACGGGTAGCAAAACCCAGGCTTTCCGCCGCCGCACTCAAACTCCGCATAGATGCACCACTCCGGCTAATATTAGCCAGATCCCGCAGCCGATTAATACTCAGGTTTTTCCCCCAATAACGACCAACCATAACTAAGCAAGCAGCACCACAATCCGCCGCACTTTGTTGTTCAAAAAATGGGTAGCGTTTAGTAAATTTCCGCCACCAATTGCCAGCAATAACAGTAGGAATAGGAAAATATTGAGAGCGTTTCTTTGTTACTGTTGGTGCGGGAATAATTGGTTGAGAGAAATTAACAACTTTGCCATTTTTTGGCAATTCAACAATCGGTATATCTGGAGACTTAGGACTGTTAATTAACTCTGCCTTATTCAGCAAAAAATTATAAACAGGAGGAAATTCTCCCATAACATTTTTCACCGTTTTTTCGGGAAGATAGGCAACCTTTAAATTCACAGAAGCTCTAGCAACATAACTGCTAAAATCTTGGTCTGGAAATAAAGTTAACTCCCCAAATGATGATCCTGGCGTGAGAGTATTAATTAAATTGTTGGAGCTATCAAGTAATCTCACCTTACCCGACAGCACAATATAAATTCCCGGATTTGCTGTAGTCGCTTGCCAAAATTGCTTTGCTACTGGCGGCTCAATAATTTCTAAAGCCTTGATACAATCCGTAACTACTTGATCTGATAATCCATCACCCAAAACTTGCTTAATATATGTAGCTAACTGTTCCTGAGAAAACGCTGATAGCATTTCCTAACCTCCAAAACACTATTATTTATTGGTCTGCATGAGATTAAATGACCAATGAAAACTAGGTTCAGGTAGAGAATGCAAATCACTAATTTTAATTGCCAAATCCTGATTTTCAGTAGTTATCAATGGGGAACTTTTACGTTTAGTAGACAGTCCCATTTGTTTAAGGAGGCGATTAATGTGGCGATCGCTAATTTGAATTCCCAACTCCTTCGCCAAATGTTTACTCAACCATTGCGCCGTCCAATCACCAAAAGCATAGCCATATTCACGGGGACTACAATTAACTAATTCCTTCAACCTTTCAATATATTCATCATTAACAATCTTTGGTCTACCCAATGGTCGCTGATTCCATTTATGCGCCATCCCCGCCTCAGCAATACCTATCCAGTATCTCGCCATCTCCTGAGAACAACCAATCATTTCACAAATATGAGTTTGCGACTTTCCCATATCTGCTAACAACATAATCTCAATTCGTCGCCGATATTCTGGTTGCGAATTATTTTGTAAATTTTTTAGCAACACTTTCCGCTGAAAAGGTGTTAAAAACTTACTTTCATAAGTATCGTAAATATTCACAACCTGATCTTGATGAGAATAAGATGACATAATTCTTACCAGTTGCTTTCTACTTTCAAATTCGGGCAAATTCATCTATTACATCTATTGCTAAAATCCAGATGCAAAAACTTTCACAGATATGCAATATTTAATCTGTAGGATGTTTCCTGAATATTCATGTAATTCTCAATATCTATGTAACAGGCATAGCTGTTATGTCCCCCCAATAAACAGCATTGTCTGGCAAAACACCCATAAATAAACGCCCAATATTTAGCTTGCTAATGCCAAAAGTCTCCCCCACCTCAAAACCCCTAAAATCTGGTTTTAGCTGACTGCTGACCACTGATAGCTGAATGCTAACTAACTAATAATTACGGAACTCTTCAAAAATTGTAGCCTCACACTAAATAAACTTAAGCAGAATGTAATCTATCTCTTACACTATCCTAAAAATAGAAAACTCTCATCAGCAAACTTTCTTAAATAGGAAACTGTTTGTCTGATAGCAGGGCATTAGTCATTTAGTTTAGATAAAAAAGTGACAAAGCTTTAATTCTTATCTTTAAATTCTGCTACATCTTCTTCTAAAATTTATATAAAAAATAAAATCTTCATCTAAACTTCATGAAAACTTTATAAAAAATTTATATTAACTTAAAGCTGATAAAAATATATTGAGTAAATTTCAGGAAATCCTCTTGTAGAATTTTATATACATGAACAAGCATCTGTAAAATTATCACAAATTATAATTACTGTTATATCAATTGCCAGTTGACATAACAGTAATAATTTGTAAGTAAAAGCATGATTTCACCATAACCTTTCCCTTTCCTAATCTACCTTAATAACTAAAGTTAGCCAAACCTTAGTCACCGGAAATTTGGTAGTAGAAGTTATCTAGCCATATCAATTTTACTAGGGTAATCCACCACCCCAATTGAAAAGCATTCAAACTTATCAGGAAAGAGAACCACCTTTAGTTATGGTTCATCAGTCTTAATGAAGAATTTATTTAATTAATCAGAACTGAATGCCAAAACAATCAGCCCCTATCTTTCATGTACAGACACAAACAGTTTTTTTGGAAAAAATGTAATTAGTCTGCTCTTTCATGTACAGACACAAACAGTTTTTTGGGAAAAATGCAATTAGTCTGCCATGAATCATTGTTTAGGTTGCTATTTCTAATCTATAGGATGTTATCAGTGTATATTTGCCATTCTGGCAGATTTTTACAACGAAGTCAGTAATTGCAGTTACTCACATTTTCAATCAACTGATCTGAGTAACAAGCAATTACGAGATTATCAGCAACTATGCCGACTTTTTTTCTCTACTATTGGCGCGTGCTTCAGCATGATGCTTGCCTCCCACTTCCATATAGGCTATATCCTTAATCTTACTTAAACAGTTAGATGCCAGATTGCCCTCGGATCTTTTCTCTGTGGTGGGTTTAGCAATTTTGAGAGTTTCATTATTTTGGGGATTGGAACGACTCATGCGAGCATTTTCTTTGAGGATGCGGTTATAAGTCCGATAAGGGATATAGTGCATGGGATTATAGCCCACGAATCGTAACATTAAAACACAAGCCCAAGAATACTTCCCTGCTAAAATCGCTTCGACTACTTGGTCTAACTGTTCGGGATGGATTTTTGGTTCTAAGTTGTTACCACTGCCAGCAATATCTTGATTCATAATCTTAGTTCTTCTTGAATTGAGTAAATTAGTCCAGTTTGACGCAAATGCGATGGTCTTCAGCCAAATTGCGGTTGCGGGAATGACCAGAACCTATAAATAATCAATTGGTGGCAGATGTTAAAAAGAGTAACAACTTGTTGCAAAAATAGGGTAATTGTGAACACGGATACCTGGAGATAACGGATTTTAGAGAACTGTATTCCTAAAATTACCCGTTGAACTGAGCTAAAAAACGCATTTGACCTGATGATTTTTTTCATAACCTGACCTGTGATTGAAAACCTGATTGTTTTTAATCAAGCCTCTGTACTACTGTGCTGGCCGTGTATACCCTGATTTTCCAAGTAGTTTTACAGTTTTCAATTAGTAATATCTATAGCTCACAGAAATAATATGTATTAATTATGTCTGGGCTTTAGATTTATACTTACTAATGAATCAAAGGTAAAAATTTACCAAATTTTCTGATTTCTACCGAGAGGAATGGAGTTCGACGTAGCTTTTCGTAGATGCTGTTGTGTACTGTTGAAACTTCCAAGTGGAAATTTTTGGCTTCACCCTAGTTACTGCTGTATAACTTCTTACCATTGCTTTTGCTGCTTCTGCTGTAAAAGCGGACAATTGCACAGGTGGAATCAGGAAAACCATTAATTTCTCAATTTCAAAAGCCACATTTTTATTTATACTATTTTTTGTCGCTAATGTCATCTGCCAAGGTGGCAAGATTTAAGTTAAATTTACTGAACTTATCTAGATATTTACTTATGTCTTGTGCAAGTTTGGGTTTTGTCCCCACTTGGCAAAAAATGAGGGGTGTTACCCCCCACTTTAATCTCAATGGCAGATGTTATTATTGTCATACAAGACAAAAACACCACTAATATGGTTTTCCTAAGCTCCTAATATATAAATAGTTTTAATGGACAGTCATACCCCAAAAAATTAAATTTTTATTGAAACAAAAAATGTTTAAATTTCCGCTTTATTTCTATATAATCTTTGCTGTATAAGCATTGTATGGATTTTTGATATTGACAAATAGATATACATATCAATTAATAAACAATTCCAAAATTAGCAAAATGTTTTCTTGTGAATACACTAATATTGTCGGTTAATTAATTTCATGAAGATGGTGAATTTTGGATAAAGAAGACATCTAGCTAGATATGGATAACAAAAACTGTATCACCATGAACCTTTAACTATTATCTTATTTGTTTACTGATAGCTATTTATTTATTAGGCAGTATTGCCATTCACTGAAATTAGTAAACTGCTAATTATATGTATACAATTTATTGCTATAAGTAAGATTACAGGATGTTAATTAAGATAATTCTGTAGAAATAACTATCATTATTTATTGCCAATTACCGCAAATTCTTTTGGTTAAAGCCGATACTTCGGTATCAAATCAGAATTGAGTTCCTATGGCTAAGGAATTTTTAATAGATTCAATCGGCTAAAATTGGCAGATGTGAACTGCTGCTGTTCAAGGTTGAGTAAAAATTACCAACTTGGATTTTCTGGATAACTTCCCCAAAAATTCATGAGATAATTGCTTGACAGATAAGAATGAGGAAGTTATAGTGTAACTCCCAAGCTGTTTAAGCTGTTAAACAACAAGGGTATTTTTCAAGGGATCTATACTGATCAAAATTTTTGACTATTGGCAAACTAACTGGGAACTTATCACCAATACTGCGAGTCATAGATACCAACAACCGCGTTTGAACCTGACCAACCTGATTAAATAGCTTGATAAAGCTCCTGCTGTCCTTGCTTTATTCAACTATCCTGCAACTACTCATATTTTTATACAATTGGAGTCTACTGATAAATTCTCATCTGTTGTCAACTAGATTGGAGAATTTTTTTGGCTGGGTAATTTCAATTTTTTAATCTACCACATCCCTAAATCAATTAGAGAATCAGTGATTGTGTTTTTGCGAATGGGAAAAAAGTTAATTGCAGTGATTACCATTTAAACGTGCTATCATTGCCATAGCTTATGCTAAATTGCTGACTGCTCATTTTTCAGTGGCTTTGTAAGCGCCAGTTAACCCAATGATACTTGAGCAGAAAATTTGTCCATGTTGGGTGGAAACGACTAATTTTATGTTCTGTGTGGGTTTAGAAGTGATTTTTGTCGCTAAATCAGGGAAAAGAAGTGTATCTTAAGACATTGATTTTCAGATTTAAGTTCCTCAACTCTTAACCATTACTAATTTTTTCGCACAATTCCGGAAACAACAGGAAAATAAAATTGCATAACAAGAATAACAATATCCCCGACTTCTTGAAGAAGTCGGGGATCTGAAAAGTGTTAAACTTAAGGAATTAGTAAATAAATTCCCCAAATAGCCATAGGGCGGAGATAGGTACTAGCACGGAAAGTACCATTAGCGGTGATTGCTTCGGGGGTGCGGAATTGCAAGCCATTGTCGTAAATTTGCTTCACTACAGCCTCAGTTAACCGCATGGCTTCATTTTTCATGTCCATTTGCACTAAGAAGGCTGCTAGACCAAAATTGATGCCTGTCCAAACTTCCAAAGGATGGGTAGAATTGGGATTTTCGGGTAAACCATTGGGAAGAACACCGTTAGCAGCGCCGAATTTACCATTTTGGAATTTGAGAAAACAGGCATCGTATACTTTTGTTAAGGCGGATAAAGCGCGATCGCTGGGGACAATATCTGGTAAACTCAATAGACGAGCGTAGAATTGCCCACACAATTGGTCAGCCATGACGACATCAGAACCACTGTCACTATCCAGACGGTAATATTCACCATTCCAAAGTTTTTCTTGATAAATTGGTTTTGATTGATTTAACCAAGTTTGATAAATTGATTTTTGGGTTTTTGTGTCTTTGTGTTCTGCTAAAATATCACTGATAGCGATCGCACTTTCCAAAGCAGCTAACCACAAACCACCACAATAGGCGCTGACACCTTGTAAACGCCAATCATCGAAAGTTTGGTCGGGAGCGCCAGAATTTTCGGGTATACTGTCACCATCGAGATCAAATGTTTTCACATAATCGAGAGTTTGGACAATAGCATCCCAACAATCTGCTAAAAACTGGATATCATTTGCACCAGTGAAGAGATAATCTCGATATACCTGCAAGACAAAATCACAACCTAAGTCTTTCCATAGGTTGCAATCTTGATAACTAGTGTAATTGGTTTTTTCCCAAACCCATTCATTAGGTGCGCCTAAATCGTGGGGTGTCGCACCGGCAATTTTCCGAACTGCGTTAGGACTTTCTGATTTGATGGTGAGATAATAACCGATAATTCTAGTTCTATCATCACTTTGGGGAATTGCTCTGGCAAAAGCGCGAATTACGGATTTTTCCAGTTCAGGAAATAACATCAATAAACCAAAAGAACCGTATAACCGCACATCTAGACTTTCATACCAACGGTAGTCTAAACATTCTAACACAGCAAATTGACCGACGGAATCAATTTCTGAGGATGCACTCCAGAGAGTTCCACCGCTGGTTAAGTCGTAGAGTTCGTTGAATAATGCCATTTTGAACCAGTCGGGTAAGTCAGAACGGTTGATAATTGGTTGTTGCCAGGATTGGATGTGCGATCGCCAATTCTGATATTCTTTAAGAGCAGTAGTGGCAATCTGCCAAGCATTCTCACCATTACAACCGAAAAAGTCTGTATATCTGCGGTAATAGTTCACTCCCTCTGCAAATTCCGTGACGGGAAAATCCCAACTGAGAACAAAAGGAACTTCTAAATTTTCCCCAGGTTGCAAAGTAACCCGCACCGCAATTGCTGCACCTAAACGGGTATTTTCATCAGCGGGAGTTTCATTTAGATAATTAGGTAAAGAACCATTTTCAGAAAAACTTTGCCAAACATCTTCACCATTACCCACAGGATTAAAACGGGAATGATGAAATATCTCAACTTGAGGATTTTTTGCAGTCGCAATACACCAAGTTCCGTCTCCTTCTTGAACAGTCTTACTATCAGAAACTTGACCTAAAACGCAACCAAAATATTGATCATCTTCTGCTATGCAATTATAATTACCTTGACTTTCTCCCCAGCGTGGTACATATTCATAAACTGGACTACCATCATCTCTAACTCTCACTTCGGGAGATTTTAAAGTATTAGTAAACCAACCCACCATATTTTCCCAAGTTAGCATAATGCTAATAGTAATTGGTGCATTTGTGGGGTTATGTGCCTTCCACAAAAAAACCGCAACCGGATAACTTGCTTCTTGATAATTATCTGCCCAAATTGGGGAAAATTGCTCACAAGTTAATTGAGTTTTTAAGACATTTTCATAAACAAACCAACTGCGGGGATAAAGTGCATGATATGTACCTGAACTCTGTTCCTGAGAAGGTGGATACCATTGCCAAGATTGCAGTGTATGATCTTCTGGAGGTTGTGTAGATAATGCGTAAGCTTGTCCAGATTCAAAAATACTAAATTGACAAGCGGGAACATTTCTAAAAGTATGTTCTCCTCCGTCAATGTGCCACAGATTAAAATCTCCTCGTGAAGAACGTCCTATACACCCTGCACCAAAGCCACCAAGAGGCATTCCGTGCCAGGGACCATCATCAATATTACTAGGATAACGGACGGTGTAGGGTTTATCCCAGCCTAAGCCAAGGGGACGTTTCCAGGTGCAGGGGGGTATTTGGGGGTGGTTTGTCATGGTTTGAGTTTCACGGGTTGACGCTATGAAGACTAGCGCGATGTGTGATTTTTCTCAAGTCAATCATGAAAATATTTTTATTTCGCTGAAAATTTCCTAATCTTACTAAGAAGTTAGAAAATAAGTAAATTGTCTGCATCAGGATATCCAGGATTACAGGATTTACAGGATGTTTTTTATGAAATATGGGTTTTGGTAAATGATAGAAAATATATTATTGCGGCTGAAACTACCCTGTGACCCTTGGCTTTCCAAACCAACTTCCCCGCAAGGGGATGGAAACTACTATCCCTGACTTCTGTGATAATTAATGTGATAAATAAGAAGATGGTTAAAAGTTGTCGGGTATCTGAAATTCTCAATTGTCAGAATCAGGTGGTTATCGAGCGAAGTCGAGATAATATCCAGGATTAAAGGATGTACAGGATGGTAATTTTTAGATGGTTTGTTGGTGATGAAAGTTGTATTTGTCAGAATCAGGATAACCAGGATTAAAGGATTTACAGGATATTATTTTGAAATGTTTGATTTACAATATGATCTTTTAAAATTTATAAGTTATTAAAGAATATTTATTGAATATGTAATCATCAATTTTAAAATTGAAAACATGAGAATTAAACCTTCAAATCCCCACCAAAAATCATCCCACAACATCCTGTGAATCCTCAAATCCTGGAAATCCTGATTCTGACAAAATAAAAATCACCAACACCCCACCAAACATCATTCAATAACATTCTGAAAATCCTCAAATCCTGGATATTATCTCGACTTCGCTCGATAACCACCTGATTCTGACAATTAAATAAACTTACTTGTCTATCTCAAATTCTAACCATGTTCCCCCGTTTTACATCTACTGTAATTGCATCTTCATTCTGAGATCCAAGATAACGGTTTGGTATTTTGGTGATGAGGACAAATATTATTTTCTTATTTCCCTTACTTCTGGGGTTGATTTGGGAAATAATTATCTTGATAAATAAAAACCCTATATATATGAGCGCACACTCTTCCACTCATACCATTAGCATACCCGAAACTTGAAACACTGTCAAGACCCCAAGCTGAAATCACCAAAACTCGTTTGATTATTGAGAATATTCTCAATAATCATGAGAATAGACCCCTGTTTATTGAGCTGACTTTTCCCGTTATCTTTCTAATTGAGCGATTCCTACGGAGCGCTTCGCTATCGCCCAGTATAACCCCCGCTCCAAAGTCCTATTTTCTCGTTGATTATTTTCATTAAAGGTCGCTTGTTGAGAATTAGGCTATAGTCTAAAACCCTTGTTAATTGGGAGTTTCACGACTTAACGGGAAAAGTCAGGTTTATTGAGAAAGTTCTTTTTTATCAAAATCCCATACAAATGATCATGGTGGAATTTGTGGGCATGACAACCTACAATTGGGGAGAAAGGTAGAAAAATCGCAATATGTATTGCCTGTTTCCTCTTGCCTGTTCATAAGCACAAACTTCCACACCAATCTACTGGCTATTATGTTTACCATTGACATTCAAGAACAACAATACAAAACCTACATCCTGTCTGATAAAACCGCTGGTACACAAATAGAAGTCGTCCCCGAAAGAGGTGGTATCATTACTCGTTGGCTGGTGCAAGGTCAAGAAATCTTCTATATGGACAGCGATCGCTTTACCCATCCTGATTTGAGTGTTAGAGGTGGTAATCCCATTTTGTTTCCTCTGTGCGGTAACTTACCTGATAATACTTACAGCGTTGAGGGAAAACCGTATACTATTAAACAACATGGCTTTGCGCGGGAATTGCCTTGGACAGCAACAGCGCAAAATACCCAAGGTAATGCTAGTCTAACAGTAGTTCTCAGCAGCAACGAGGAAACAAAGGCAGTTTATCCTTTTGATTTTGAATTGGCTTTTACCTACGAACTCCAAGGTAATACCTTAGTAGTGCGTCAGGAATATAAAAATCTGTCATCTACACCCATGCCATTTTCCGCTGGTTTCCACCCTTATTTTCTCTGTGGTGACAAAAATCAGCTAGAAGTAGAACTTCCTTCTGGACAATACCAAGATAACAAAACCAAGGAATTTCACGCTTTTAACGGCAAATTTGATTTTAACCAAGATGAAATTGATTTTGCCTTTGGCGGACTAACCAGTAAATCAGCCACAGTCACAGATAACAACCGCAAATTGAAGCTAACCCTAGATTACGATGATTTCTCTACCTGGTTGGTGTTTTGGACTGTCAAGGGCAAAGATTTCTACTGTCTAGAGCCTTGGAGCGCCACCCGCAATGCTTTCAACACTGGTGAAAACCTGACTGTGTTAGCGCCGGGAGCTAGTTGTTCTGCTGCTTTCCAGTTAACGGCAAGTTTTTTCTAGAAACCCCTTGACAAAACCATAGCTGTTGATGGTATATTGATAAAGTTGGAAAAACAGCAAAAGGGTGGCTAACTCAACGGTAGAGTACTCGGCTTTTAACCGATTTGTTCCGGGTTCGAATCCCGGGCCACCCATTTTTAAGACTTAAGTATAATTGCCTGTGCCAATTACAAGATGTAAGATTATCCAACTTAGAATAAAATTCTTCAGCTTTCTTGACTTAATCAATTAAACAGAAACGCGGAAAGATTGACCAATAACTTGAAAATCTTCGGTTTCTTGGTTTCTGAGTTTGGCACGAATTTGAGTAAATTGGCTAACAACGTCTGGTTTATAGAGCTTTTCTCCACATTTTGAACAAACTTCTGCTTCTACATGGATAACGGCGGTGTTATTGCCTCCTTTTAGCATTTTTTCAATTTGCTTAGTTTCTAATTCACCTTGACAAGTGGGACATTTTTGAGTTTTCATAAGACCTCGTTATGTGTCAATTAATCCAGTGTTGAGGCTTGGAACAATCAACAGCGACTAAAATTTTAATGCTTCTATTTTGATCATAGCCTCAAATTTTGTGAATCGGTTGATGGGTAATGTTTTCTTGATTAATTAAATTAGGAATATAGGGGGTATTATTGGGTATTTTTGGATAATTTTGTTATATATGACAGCAGAAAATATTTTATCGAACAGGAGTCACCGAGTCAGAGTTCCCTCTCTCAAAGAGTGAATTGAATTTTGTCCAACTACCCATATCAGACAATTTGCATGACAACTAATGTCATATCATCGGTATTTCGTCTATCAGAACCAATGAATTGTTCAACTTGGTCAAAGAGATATTCGACAATTTCCTGGGGACTATTGCAATACTTACAGGCTGTTCTGAAGGATGTAACAAAATTATCTTCATCAAAGCGATCGCCTCCAGCCGCCGCTGCATCCGTCAAACCATCCGTATAATAAATTACTGTATCTCCCACTTCTAACTGTGCTTGAGCATTTTCATATTCGCTATTGGCATCTAAACCAATTAACATCCCCATTGTATCTAACTGACTGACAGTTTTTGTCGCTGCGTGCCACCACAAGGGCGGATTATGGGCAGCATTACTATAAGATAAAATCCGCGTTTGTGGGTCATATTCGGAATAAAACATAGTCACAAAGCGGTGGGAATTTTCCAAATCCGCATACATAACCCGATTCAAATTTTGTAAAATTCCGGCTGGGGAGTTACCATGCAATACTTCACCGCGTAACATTCCTCGCAGCATCGTCATAATTAAACCTGCGGGAACACCTTTACCCATGACATCCCCAATCACTAAACCCCAACTAGCATTTTCTGGAGATGCTTGTGGTTTGGGTTTTAACTGATTTTGATTGGTGGGAATAAAATCATAGTAATCACCACCAACTTGATTAGCCGGTTTACAACGGGCGGCTATTGATAACCCAGGAATATTAGGACATTGACGCGGTAAAAGTCGGCGTTGAATTTCTGCACCAATTTCTAACTCTTGGTCTAAACGTTCTTTTTTTCTTAATTCTACAGATAGTTCATCATTGTCAATTGCCACTGCTGTTTGGTCTGCTACTAACCGCACTAATTTTTGTCTAGTTTCTGTCCAGCTATATTCAGGATCTCGACTCAAAACATACAGCCAACCTCGTTCTGTATGCTTGACTAAAATAGCTGTGCCAAAGATTTGCACATCTGGACCTAAAACGGCGTGCATTTGGTCATCTAGAATCCCTGTGGAAATAGCAGTAGGGACTGAGTTAGCTAAAAGAGTAATTTGACTACTAGCAGTTTCTAGGGCTTTTCTAATATTTTTTCTTTGCTGAGTATCTTGCCAATGTAATTGTTCTAATCTAATTTGTCCGTTGGGTTTATAAAGAAAAAGTGCGCTACCTTCTGCATCTGTGACTCTGGTAGCCATGAGGGGAATCAGTTCCAAAAACTGATTTAAATTATTGAAGCTTCTGAGGGCAAATCCTAAAGAACTCAGTAAATCTTGAATTTTATTTTGTTCTCGGTGCAGCCTGGACACAAGTTCCTTGAGTGCCACTACAGGAGTGACATCTGTGGCGCTGCTATTGCTATCAGTAGAATGGGGAGGGAATTGTGACACAGGTTAATATTGCAGTTAAGAATAGTAAATTTGTGATGCTTTATAAATACTCTTTCTTGATAAATTGTGAAATCATCATGGAACGAAATTCGTGATTTTAGCAAGAGTAGAAGAAATGTTGAAAGTAATTTTTTAAGTCTTGGTTAATGCTGAGAACATTTTTGATAGTTAATTTTCCATGATTATCAGTTTTCTAATTTGTTAAAAATGAGTCTTGAAGAATCAGTGATTTTTATGATTAATTAGCAGCCTCTAATTTTTTCATAACTGAATCAGTGCTTCATATATCTTGGGAAATAAAAATTTGTCACCAGCAAAGTTATCTCTATTCCTGAGAGAGTAGATATTCAGAATCATCCCACCAATAACCAGATGGATTTTTGGTGAATTAATTCCTGGTTTTTGCGTTGTGGAGATTTTGGTCAAAACATAGATGTAATCATGCTTTTAATTAAAAATTGTCTGATTATGGACTACAAACATTTAACCTATATACCATAAATTATTGAAATGTTTCCTTAGATAGATTTCTTTTCTGGAAAAATTTCGCCTATTTTTGTTCAATATTTTAAAATGTATAATTTTATGCTAGTGTTTTAACGGAGAAAGGGGCAGAAAATTAAGTTTTACCTTCTCTGCTTTAGTTGAATTGTAAAAGCCTTGATTAGTAGATTTGTTTATGCGTATTAACTGTACCAAGTAAAAATATAGTAACTAATAAAGGCGTTAGTTTATGCTTTTGCCAGCGATTTAGCTGATTGAGCAATATTAATCTTAGTAAGTAGTGTTATTAGCTGCTTGTTCGATGGGAATTTGGATAATAAATTCAGTTCCTTTGCCAATATCAGAGAAACATTCTAATTTACCATGATGTTTTTCTGTAATAATTTGATAGCTAATAGCCATGCCCATGCCCGTACCTTTACCTATTTCTTTGGTAGTAAAAAATGGGTCAAAAATGCGATTTTTCACATTTACTGAGATTCCGTTGCCATTATCAGCGATCGCAATTTGTATCCATTTTTCATCTATAATCTTTGTTCTAATGATAATCTGATCCAGGTTGGAGTTACTTTCTGTTAAATTCAGACTAGTCTTCTTTTCTTCAATAGCATCAATTGCATTTACTAAAATATTCATAAACACCTGATTTAATTGCCCCGCATAGCATTGTACTTGAGGTAAATCACCATACTCTCGAATAATCTCAATCTCTGGCTGTTCAGAATTAGCTTTCAGACGATGCTGTAAAATTAATAAAGTGCTTTCAATTCCATCATGGACATTAACTTGTTTAAATTCCGCTTCATCCATACGAGAAAAATTACGTAAAGATAAAACAATATCACGAATACGGCGAGATCCTACTTCAATAGAATTAATTATTTTAGGTATATCTGCTACTAAAAATTCTAAATTAATTCCTTCTGATAAACTTTCAATCTTTGGGTGATTATTTCCATGAATTTCTTGATATAAAGCAACTAGGCTTAACAAATCATCCATAGATTGTTTAAGATAGCTAATATTGCCATAAATAAACCCAACAGGATTATTTATTTCATGGGCAACTCCCGCTACTAATTGACCCAAACTAGACATTTTTTCACTTTGAATAGCTTGTGCCTGAGTTAATTGTATTTGCTGGAGGGCATTTTGCAACTCTAAAGTTCTTACCTCTACCCTTTCTTCCAAAGTTTCATTAATCTGTTGCAGACGAAATTCTGCTAATTTACGTTCGGTGATTTCTAACTCTAGTTCTTGATTAATTTTTGCTAACTGGGCTGTGCGTTCCTCCACTCGTTCTTCTAATTGTTGATTAATTTGTTCAATTTTTGCCTTTGCTGCTTGTAATTCTAATTGACGCTGAATACGAATCAGGACTTCTTCAATTTGAAAAGGTTTAGTAATATAATCTACGCAACCTGCATTAAAGGCTTTGACTTTATCAAAAACATCATCTAAAGCACTTAAAAATATTACAGGAATATGACGGGTAAATTCATTAGATTTCAGCCGTTTGCACACTTCATAACCATCCATGTCTGGCATATTAATATCCAACAGAATCAAATCAATGGAGGAATTTTGTGTTGCCATTAATGCAATTTTTCCGCTTTTAGCACAACGCACTTGAAAACCTTGTTCTGTAAGTACAGCCGACAAAACTCGCAAATTATCTGGCAAATCATCTACAACGAGGATTATTTGTTCACTGGCAGAAATCATAGTGGTATTCATATATGTTTTTTAATTTATCCTTTGGTGTATTCAGGGTATAAAATAAAGCCGACTATTCCTTGTCTTCAAAAGTAACATCTTGATAAATGTCTACTAAACTAATTTCAAAATCAAGATGTTGTAACTTAACAATATCATTTTCTGATTTATATTCTCGAAAAATCCATTCTCCCTCATTAGTTTTGCTATAGTGCATCACCTGATATTGATTTTGTTCCACTAAAACATATTCTTTAAATTGCGGAATAGAGCGATAAAAAGTAAATTTATCACCCTGATCATAATTTTTTGTAGATTTAGATAAAACCTCAACAATTAACAAAGGATTAGTAATAGTAGTGTTATTTTTACCTGTATAACTAGCCTGACCATCAGTTACAATTACATCAGGATAAGTATATTCTTTAAATTGTGGAATCCATAAACGCATATCTCCCATAAAAACTTCATTATTTTTGCGTCTCATGGCATATAGTAAAATCGCCGCAATAGCTAGTGTAATTTTATTATGATTACCAGTTCCCCCAGTCATTGGTATAATTTCTCCATTGCGATATTCGCTTTTATAAAGTGCTTTTTCTTCTAATTCTAAATATTCTTCAGGGGTGTAAATATATTTGCGAGTTTGTACTTGCATATTGTTTTCCTTAATTTGGTTTATTAATTGTAGATAGTTAATAGGAAAAGAATTTTTTCATTAATCAACTTCGCGCTTTATTTAATTAAAAATAAAATTTAATACCTGTTTAATAATTAATTCTTGATCTACCATATTTTTTAGGGTTAATTCATCATAAATTCCGCCAAAAGCTTCTAAAGAAGCATTATCTAAAGCTCGATTATAAGCTTCTGGTAAAATTTCTTCTATTTCTTTTTTTTCCATGTAATATCCTCCAGATTTTCTGCGTTTGTTGATCCGCTCAATTGCATCAATAGCATTGCGAATGGAAACATCCCAAGAATGAGTTGTCCTTTTTTCTGCTTGTTGTTTAATTAAATGGACTAAAAGAACTACACAATAACTATAAATTTTATTGATTTTATCTTCTTTACTCATTTCTTCTAATTCATCAATTAAAGATAGAGCCGCTTCTAGGTTGCCAGAAACCACTAATTCTCTGAGTTCTAGTAATTCTTCCATGATTTGCTCTCTCCTTGAAGTTTGCTATTTCTAGCATAGCGCTGATAACGCTATCAACGACAGATACACCACTAAGGATAACGGTTGTTGTCCAAATTTTACCAATTTCTGCTAGAGTATGAGCGATATCGCAAGCTCGATGAAAATTTGTCACCAAAGCTAAAGTTTGCTGTTTTGCGTCTTAACCCAGCAATAGATATAGTTCGTGTGCGTGATCCAGATGCTCCCCTTCTAGGAACACTAGATCCAGAACTCCTGCGTTATCTGGAAGTATTTCAACGGTTATTGGTAACATACCAAACGTTTTATGAATTTTTCCTAATACGAATGTATGCTACAATAAAGCTCAGTTTAGTTCAATTCTAGCTTAAAAAAAATTGATATTACTACTGGAGGTAGATCAAATATGCTAAACCAGTCTATTCCCGAAATGACTTTACAGGATTTAGAATCCTTAATTAATAGAATTGTTGATGAAAAAATTAATCAAATAAATTTCGCTAAACATAACAAAATAGAACAGTCTGAACTTGTTAAAAACATACATATTTTTCAAGAAAACTTAAAGCAAAAATATGGAGAATTTTCTGATTTGACAGAATTATTGCGAGAAGATAGAGACAGATGATCACAGATAAAGTCGTCATTGATAGTAGTGTAGCCATTAAATGGTTTATTGCTCAAGATTATTCATTAGAGGCAAATAAAATTCTTGATGCTTATCAATCACAACAAATTACCTTGATTGCTCCAGACTTAATTTATGCAGAAATTGGTAATATTGTTTGGAAAATACAGCGATTTCAAGGTTTAACAAATCAGGAAGCTGAGATGATACTTGATTTATTTCAGCAAATACAATTAAAAATATTCCCTGCCGATGAATTATTAAAAGATGCCTATCAGTTTGCCGTGAATTATCAAAGAACTGTCTACGATAGCCTTTACCTAGCTTTAAGCATTAGAGAAAACTGTAAATTTATCACTGCTGATGCAAAATTGTACAATGCTATTTATCCAAAAATACAAAATATTCAACTGATAAAAGATTGGATTTAAGTATGAGCGATCGC
>NZ_VIKX01000319.1 GCF_009711935.1 Dolichospermum sp. UHCC 0259
CCGCCCCTCTCTGTTAAATCTGGGCGTGCGACTTTCACCGCACCCAGCTTCCGATGTTCTTAGCTTTCGCTTTTGCTCATGTGTATATAATCGTGGCAGCTTTTATGAATTGCTAGAAGGTTTTTTGGTTTCCAATTGTTATGATTGGCATCAACATGATGAAGATGTACCTTCTCGTCACTGAGCATTTTTAGTCCACAATGACCACATTTATGGTTTTGCCGTTTGAGGGCTTTAGAGGTGTCGTTGTTATAGAGCTTGCTGTTACGCTCGCTCCAATAACTCAAATCTCCGTCGTAGGGCGATTTTTCACCTTTAACATTGATGTGTTTGTTTTCGGAGTGAGGAACTGCCGGGAACGCTTTGTCCAGTGAATGCTTACTGGAGTAGCGATTCTGCTTGGTTTCCCTGTTGAATACCCTGAATGCCCTGTATTGGACGTGGTATAGCGAGTTGCGCGACCCATCCATCTTGCAGTAGCGGTGGTAGTTCCTCCAACCTCTAACTACCGGGGCTAATTTCTTAGCCTTTGTGGCAGCACCATAATTCGAGTTGTTGACGATGAATTTTACTTTCTTGCGAAAAGCTTTGTAGTTGTCCGCTGAGGGAATACATCTAAACTTTCCGTTTTTCTGGACTTTGAAGTGCCAGCCGAGGAAATCAAATCCATCCGTCGTATCGGTTAGCTTTGTCTTTTTCTCGCTGACTTTCATTCCCCGCTCTGCTAGAAACTGACTGATTTTGCCAAGTATTTCTGTAGCATCGTCTTGTGGTCTGAGTATTATTACCATGTCGTCCGCATAGCGGATTGTTGGCTCGATAATATCTTTCCTTGGGGTTTTGTCGGTGATTCTGTAGCTAGATTTCGCATGATATCTATGAATACTTTCAATCCCGTTTAAGGCGATGTTAGCTAATAGTGGACTTACCACACCACCTTGAGGTGTTCCTTGTTCGGGAAACTCTGGGTTAACTCCAGCTTTGAGACATCGGAATATTCCTTGTCTTATACTATACGGAGCAATGAGTCTGTCCATGATGGCGGAATGGTTTATCCTGTCAAAGCATTTTTCGATATCGAGTTCTATGACTCTTTTATCTATTCCATTGCAGGATGAGCGTAGATTGTTAAACAGGATTTTCTGGGCATCATGCGCCGAGCGTCCTGTTCTAAACCCGTAGCTGTATGCGTGGAAGGTTGCTTCGTGGGCTGGTTCTAATGCGTACTTGACAAGACATTGATAAGCCCTGTCCGCAATAGTGGGGATTTTGAGAATTCGGGTTTTGCCGTCCTTTTTAGGGATGGGTATTTCACGCAATCCCTGGTGTTTCCAGTTGTTGCCTTCGGTTCTAAGCTTTTCACTCAGTTGAAACCTTTGCTCAAATGAGAGCGCGGTTTTCCCGTCTATTCCCGCTGTCTTTTTCCCAGCATTTAGCTGTGTTACTTGACGAATAGCCAGTAATCTCGCTGCGGTAGATTTCAGAATCAGCTTTTGTAGGGACTTTGCTTTGCGCTTGTCTCCAACAAGAACAGCTTTATACACTCGTTTTTGTAGGCGGAATAAGTTACGACGGAATTGCTTCCAGGGTAACGTCTTCCAGGATTCACTAGTGTTTTCACTGTGTCTAATCATGCTCTGCTCCAATTTGTGTATTCTGAACACCTCAGACCAATTACGGTCTGTCCTACCCGAATTGAGGGGATTCCGCTGCTCGTCCAGCCTACTTAGGGTTCGACCGCCCTTAGACCCTCAATCCGTTTTTATTCGTTCCCTCGGTTGATTGTTAGTTCCGTTAGGTGTAGCCATTTCGACCACTGGATTCCCTGGACTCTTGCCGCTATCCGAACAAAATGCGGCGGGGATTAACTCCAGTAGAGTCAGATTTTTAGTGTTGTGTCCTGCTCCTGGATGAGTCGCTTTTTGAGGCTCTGTTTCACCGTGGGAACTCCCCGTTAGCGTCAGTGTCATCTCACAGCAGATGTCTGATTACGCCCTGTTCCCAGCTTTGACCTCCCGAAACCGAGTCGGGTCATCATGGGCAGGTAGGGAGTCATACCTGAGTCTGGTAGATGGGGCTTGCACCCATATCAGACCGAGAGTTCAACCTTTTTCTATTGCTAGATTGGGTTGGTTAGCTTATGTACGGACTGATTACCGTGATTCA
>NZ_VIKX01000031.1 GCF_009711935.1 Dolichospermum sp. UHCC 0259
CTCCTATCCCTGTTACTTCCTAATTCCTTTTTAGTGGGGGAGTGTGAACAGTTACAGAAGATTAGGTTTTACTGATAAGTTTAATTTCCCAAATTCCGCCGCAGTTTATCAAGAATTTGTCCAGTTAACTCGTCAGCGTCCTTGTGATATGTCGGGTTTAAGTCATGAGTTTTTAGCTGCACAAGGTCCAACTCATTGGCCTTATTCAGATGGTAGTAATTCAGAAACTAAACGTCTATATACTAACTTACGCTTTCACACAATTGACGGACGCGCTAAATTTGGTGCATATTATTCTAAAGGACTTGCTGAACCACCGGATGATAATTATCCTTTTATATTAACTACTGGTAGACTATATGGACATTGGCATACGCAAACACGGACAGGCAGGATTGAGAAAATTCGCAAACTGCACCCCCAACCATTCATTGAGATTCATCCCCGTGATGCTGCTGTTTTGGGTATTATTGATAACCAGTGGTTAGAAGTGCGATCGCGTCGTGGTATAACTAAGTTTCCCGCTAAAATCACAAAAGCTATTTCCCCCGGCACTGTCTTTGTGCCTATGCACTGGGGTAAGCTATGGGCGGATGATGCTGAAGCTAACACTCTTACCCATTCAGAGGCTTGTCCTGATTCCCTTCAGCCAGAGTTAAAAGCCTGTGCTGTACAATTAGTACCAATTCCTGTAGAATCTACTGTTAAAAATTATCAATTTCAGTCTTCCCAATGGTAAGCTTTTAACTATATTCCCGATTTGGGAATTTATTACGTAATCTATTGTTAATTATCAATGGTTATGATTGTTTCTTTGGATACCTAAATTGTCAAAGAATGATCACAATTAATTTTACAATCTAAGTAAGAAACTATTAGTTTTGAAAGCACTTTCTAAAACTGTAAAGTTTGTGAAAGTAGACAATATATTGATGCTTTTTGATCCTTGAGATTTATCTACAGGATTTTTGTTTTATATTCGTAATTTCCAATTTAATTTTAATCAAGGAGTATCAAATGAGAAGGTTCATTAAAAATTTTCTAGAACTTACCAGTGATAAAAGCTTTATTCATTTGATTGAAATTGTCGAAATAATAGTTGCTAAATTACTATCTCTACTTATGGTAATAGTAATTTTTGCCACGCTTGGTGATTTAGCAACATTTATTTTTAAGGAAATACTTTCTCCAGAAGAAGGTAGTTTTAGTAAGACATTGTTTCAAACTTTTGGTTTATTTCTCAATGTTTTAATTGCTTTAGAAATTTTAGAAAACATTACTGGCTACCTCAAAAAGCACGTTTTACAAGTTGAATTAGTTATTGTTACTTCTTTAATTGCTATTGCCAGAAAAATTATTATTCTTGATTTAAAAGTAACTGAAGGTATAGAAATTATTGGTTTGGGTATTGCGATTCTTGCCCTATCCATTAGTTATTGGATAATTCGGAGTAGTCACCAAAAATAAAATTACTCGGTGAGAATAGGTAATTTATTAAGTAGTAATTAAGTAGGTTGGCGTTAAAAATTGTCGTTGGGGCAAGGGAACAGGGAACAGGAAGAGAGTTTTGGGCGATTTTACTTTTCTTCACATACCTTTAAATTTTTCGGTTCACCTACTTAATCAAAGTTCTGCATAAAAAGGTGCGTTAATCAACGCACCCTAGAAAATATTAATTTACAGTTTTCATTTTCCAACCTGGTTTGACAACTTGACGACTGCGTGCAATTACCAAAGAATCATCAGGGACATCTTCCGTCACCGTTGAACCTGCGGCTATGTAGACATCATTACCGACAGTAATAGGTGCAACTAACACACTATTAGAACCGGTTTTGCTGCGATCGCCTATTATTGTTTTATGCTTCTTCACACCGTCATAATTAGCAGTAATTGTCCCCGCACCAACATTAACCTGAGTTCCCGTTGTCGTATCACCTAAATATGATAAATGTGCTACATTAGTGCGATCGCCTAATTGGGTATTTTTCAACTCCACAAAATTACCAATTCTGCAACCTACACCCACCTCAGCATGACCACGTAAATGGGCGTAAGGCCCAATTCGAGTTTGAGATTGAATCACACTATCTGTAATTACAGAATAGAGAACCGTGACATTTTCACCCAACGCACTATTCTCAATTAAACTTCCTGGACCAATGCGACTACCAGCTTGAATCACCGTCTTTCCGCGCAAATGGGTTTGCGGTTCAATAATCACATCTGGCTGTAATTCCACCGTTTCATCAATAGTAATACTCGCCGGATCAATTAACGTCACACCTGCTAACAACCATTTTTCCTTAATCCGTCTTTGCAAAATATTATTAGCAGTTGCTAATTGCAATCTATCATTAATTCCCAAAATTTCTTGATCATCTTTCACATCTATAGCCATTACCTTACCCACCTGAGTAACAGCATCAGTCAGGTAATATTCTTTTTGAGCATTATTAGCTTGCAAATCTGGTAAAATCTTAGCCAAATCAGGCCAACTAAAACAGTAAATACCAGCATTCACCCGATTATTTTCTCTTTGAGTAGGAGTACAATCTTTATCCTCAACTATTTTTTGGACAATACCCTCACTATTCCGAAAAACCCGCCCATAACCTTGAGGATTTGCTAATTGTGCAGTCAAAATAGTACAGGAATTTTTATTTTCTTGGTGAATTTGTAAGAAATTTTTTAAAGTTTCCGTTCGTAACAAAGGCACATCACCATTTAAAATCAATAAATCTCCAGTGTAACCCTCCAAGCAGGGAAGTAATTGTTGAATAGCATGACCCGTACCTAATTGTACAGCCTGTTCTACAAATTCTAAACCATCAATAGAATCCATAGCTGTTTTTACTTCTGTGGACTGATAACCAACAATCACTAATCTCCGGGAAGGTGAAAGAGGTTCAGCACTTTCAATCACGCGTTCAACTAAAGATTTTCCACCCAAAGAATGTAAAACCTTGGGTAGATTAGATTTCATTCTTGTTCCTTTTCCAGCGGCGAGAATTGCTACAACAACCATAATTAAATATCAGTAAATTAGCGATAAATGCTTTCTTGACTTGCTCCTTTCCAGGTCAGATCATATCAGTTAATTATCTATGGTGGGAGTCTTCTGAAAATTTTAGATCACAAAGAATGTACTGTCTCTGAAAAAATATGTATATAATCAGCAATATATAGGACTCCTATTTGATTTTTCTTGTCTATAGCTTGATTTGTGCGCTTAGAAACTTATAAACGCTAATCTTCTATAATCCTATTGCCTCTTACCCGTCTATATAAGTAGCCATCGTGAACTGCGTACACCAGAACCCATAAAAAAACTTCTTATTCCCCTCTTCGCTTGCAGAGTGGGGTCTTATTCTCAAATCAGACATGGTATACTCAACACGGTTGGGACATGAACTTTCAATAAATTACAAAAAACCTAGATTTATAGGGGTTTAGCTCATGCTTTACCCCTACCCACATCATCAAATAAATAAGCCGTGTTGAGTATAATCAAACTAGATTTCTGGATTTTTAACATTAAATTATGATGACTTTTACAAACAAGTGCTTATTATCTATTTTTTGTGGAATGATAACTCTATTTAGTATTGTTCCCTCAAGTATAGAAGCAAAGCCAAAACCTAATTCACGTCCCCATATATCTAAACAACCAAATTACACTCGACTAAAAAAATTACTAGCAGCAGGTAAATGGCGAGAAGCTGACTTAGAAACTTGGAAACAAATGGCGATGTTTTCAAAATCTGGTGATGATTATCTTACCGCAGATGAAATGAATAAGTTTCCCTGTAATCATCTGGGAATTTTAAACCAACTTTGGCTAAAATCCAGTAAAAATCGCTTTGGTTTTAGTGTACAACGCAAAATCTGGCAAGATTTTGGAGGTAAAACTAATTTTGATGAAAATATCTATAGAAAATTTGTGATTCGTGTGGGTTGGTATACAAAAGATTCAACAGCTTTGGGTGGTTATCGAACTATTAATACCAATAATCTCATTTATTCCTTAAAAGCACCTCAAGGACATTTACCGGGTATTCCTCTATCAGATTATGGTGTTGGTGGGGGTTTTGGTGGTGCTAGTGGTTGGCGTTTTATTCCCCGTGCGGCATTTTGCAAGATTTAGTAAGTAGCTTGACAAAATTCAATTCATTTGTGGAGTTAGGAAACACAAAGATAATATTCAGGATAAATAATGAACTTTGAAGAAGGATTACAAATTTTAGATACGGCTATCTTTAACAAACTTAATAGACACCTGAAAGATGTAGAAATAATTGTTCTAAAAGGATCTTGGCAAGGTTTTAATTATGATGAAATTGCTAATAAGGAAGGTTATGCAGCTAAATATCTCCGTCAAGATGTAGGTTTTAAATTGTGGAAACTACTTTCAGAAGCACTAGGAGAAGAAGTTAATAAAACTAATTTTCGTGCAGCAGTTGAACGTTCACACCTGAGAAATAATAACATTCTCCCGATAGAATTAAATCAAGAGAGTTCTCATAACATCAAACATGAATTTGTCCCAGAATACCCGAAAGGTTCAGTCCCTCTAAATTCTGTATTTTACATCCAACGAAATCTTATAGAAGAACGCTGTTATGACACAATTCTTCAGGCTGGTTCTCTAATTCGGATTAAAGCCCCAAATCAAATGGGTAAAACATCCTTACTTGATAGAATTATCGCTCATTCAAATCAGCAAAATTATCATACAGTCCGCCTCAACTTTTTGCAAGCAGAAACAACAGTTTTTAGTAATTTAGATAAATTTTTGCGCTGGTTTTGTGCTTATGTTAGCCACAAATTAAAATTACCTTCTTTGTTAAATGAATCTTGGGATGAATATAGAGGTAGCATTATTAATTGCACCACATATTTTGAAGATCATATTTTAGCAGAAATCAATAATAATTTAGTTTTGGCATTAGATGAAGTAGATAGAGTATTTCAATATCCTGAAATTTCTCAAGGTTTTTTTGCCATGTTACGGAGTTGGCATGAAGAAGCTAAAACTATAGAAATTTGGGAAAAATTACGATTAGCTGTAGTCCATTCTACTGAAAATTATGGTTCATTGGATATCAATCAATCACCATTTAATGTTGGTTTAGTGGTAGAATTAACAGAGTTTACCAAAGAACAAATAGAAGTTTTAGCCCATCATCATCAACTAGATTATAATCGAACCCAAATACAGGAATTAATGTCTATAATTGGCGGGCATCCATATTTAATCAGATTAGCACTTTATCATCTGGCACTTGGGGAGATAACCCTAGAAAAACTATTACAAAATGCCTCAACAAATGCTGGAATTTATGAAGAACATTTAAGGCATTTCTTGCATACTTTTAAAGTAAACCCTCATTTAACTCAGGCATTTATTCAAGTAGTTACAGCCACCGAACCAATCAGTATAGAAACAATGCAAGCATATCAACTATATAGTATGGGATTAGTTAAAAGAGTAGGCGATAAATTAATCCCAAGCTATCAGTTATATCAACATTATTTTCGGGAACATTTGGCAAATTAAAACAAATAACCTAGGACTTACGCACTGTACAAACTTGCCATGATATGAATGAACGAAATTGCGTCGTTTTCGGCTTTGGGAATAACCTATTGAGTAGGGTGCGTCAGACACGATATTTTGACAAAAAAACAGATTTCCTCTATCTGACGCACCCTACAAGGGATAAAATTCACGTTACATATTTGGAGAATCTTGTCAATGCGTAAATCCTATAACCCATGATTCTAACTTTTGGAAATAAAGAGACGCAATATTTGTGCAAATTTGCTACTAACGTCTTTTATTTGCACAAGATAAAGGATAACGTTTACCTCTCCAAGTAGTCCAACCAGTAGCCTGACCTGACTTAGCATTATATCTTAAAAACCAGTTGTCTTGTTCTTGACCTAAATAACGAATTGAGAGAGAATTGGAATTTGCGGAACGTTTTGCTAGTGGCACCCATGCACTACCATTATCGCTGAACCGTCCTACAACCTTCACCCCTGATGTAGTTCTACAGACATCACCATCACAGCTAGTTTGCGGATCATCAACGACAAGCCACTGCATTTTGGCACTACGACCGTCAATAGTGCAATCCCATGTACCAAAATACCATTGAGCGATCGCCTGTGAGGCATTAGTTGTACCAAGATTAAATAATAATCCAGAAGGAATCAGCACTAAACCTAACAAACATTTTTGGAGTAATTTCATAACTTTGATAATTTTGATTGACGAAGTAAATTGATAAAAACTCATGAAAATAACTATTGGCTAGGACAGTCTGGACTTGGACCCTTTAAAGAAAAACTATCAACTTGCACCCAACTATCTTGTCCTAAAGCCCATAAACCTGTAAAAATATTGTAACTTGAAGCATTACCAGTTCTAAATTGTAGTGTCAATTTTGTGTATTGTGGTAAACTACCAAATTTGAGTTCAGACCAAACTTTTTGTTGACTATCACGAACTCCGAAATATCCATCTGTAACATTCCCTGATGTTCTTACATAAGCCTCCAAAATATAGTTAGAATTTGGTTTCAGCCGTACTTGTTGACGAATGCCATTCCAACCAGAAACATTCCGCATCCAGGCATTATTTTCACCTTTAAAACTATATCCTTTCTTGATATCAAAACCTGCACGTCCTTCTGTTTGCCAATAAGAGGAGGGTTGTTGTTCAAAATCAAGATTGCTATAAGGTGCTGCACACGAAGCTTGTGCTTGATTAATACCAATGTTGGTTAACAATATTGAACTAACAGCAACAGTGAAAATGTTAGTTAATAAGCCTTTGGTAAGTAAGTTGTGACTCTGACGTAATTTAATTAATGACATGAAATATCTCCAATATTTTGTAACAGTGAGACTCAATAAATTTATCGCATGTTAATCATAAATGACGCATCTTGTCGAAATAAATTGCTACCATCTGATCTTTCTAGCCACAACTCAAAATTCTTGTGTCGGATGTAGTATCCATACAAGTTGAAGGATTCAAATGCAAAATGATCATTCCTACCAAACGTTACAGGTTTAATGCAAAAGGTAGCATCTTCTCTAAAAAGCTGCTGATTGATCATCCTTGACAACTGGATTCGGAAATTCTTGTGTCTCAAGAAGTGACCTGGATAGTTTACAGATTCAAATGAAGAGCATCGGCTATCCGCTAATCCCGGAACAATTTTGAAACTTGTGTCTTTCCTTCCGAGTTCTTCAGTGATTGGTTCTAAGTAGCCCAATAAATTTCTGTGGCGAATATAGCGATCGGGAAAGTTAGACGAAGCAAAGGAGTGAACTTGACCGTACAAACCTTTATATTGGGCGTAAGCTGAAGATGATGATGTTAGCACAATCCCACAGACTGACAAACCTAAAGTTGAAATACTCAGGAATTTTTTCAGTAGGTTAAATTTCATTATTGCTCCAATTTTCTATTGATTTGAATTATGCTTTGAAGTTTGATATTGTTGGGTTTCCTTGCGTCAACCCAACCTACTTTTATGGGGCGCGGAATATTGTTCCATTAGCATTAACTATCCAAGGAGTACCAGTAGCATCAACGGCAATTTCTACAGCCGCACCGGGAACTAGATCCCAATTTGAACCATTTCTAGAGAAGATTTCATAACCACCACTGCCATTATTTGCACAACCTAATAGCCACACTTTATCACCACCAACTGCGATTTTTTTGGCACAACCAGCAACTTGTTTCCAAGGATCACCTTTTTTCATAATGTTTCCATTGGTACGAGAATTGATGTTACGAAATATGCCGCCCTGTGCGTTCACTGCCCAAACAATATTCTGAGAATCAACAGCTAAATCTACCGCCGCACCTGGCATTAAATCCCAGTTTGAACCATTCCAAGTAAAGATTTGATAACCACTATTGCCATTATTTGCACAACCTAATAGCCAAACTTTACCACCACCAGCCGCAATTTTTTTGGCACAACCAGGGACTTGTTGCCATGAATTACCACTTCTTTGAAATATTTTACCATCAGAACTTACAACCCAAGGAGTACCATCAGAATTAACAGCTATGTCTGTGGCTGCACCTTCCACTAGATCCCAATTTGAACCATTTCTAGAAAAGATTTGATAACCACCACCGCCACCAGCTTCAGATTCATTAACAGTTAAGCGACCTAAAAAATCATCTTTACTGCCACTGTCATATTCCCAGAAATTCACATCAATAACGTTAGAAAAATTAAGTGTGAGATTAGGACGAACTACTTGACCTTTACTAATATCATAATCTTTTCCTGGCGCTGGCCAAATTGCTAAATCTCTTTTTGGTTCATTAGACAAACTTAAATAAAGATCGTCAGGATCTCCCCCACCAGCACTATCAATAGCTTGGGCTACGTCAGGAATAGCGGCTATTAGCTTACTGGCTTCACTTAAATCCCCTGGGAGGGCTGTAGAAATCAGTGCTTGAGTTACAGCAGCCAGTGGTTTAAAAATGGCGTTAAGAACACCAGGACTAATACCTGTAGAGACTGATTTACATTCAATTGCTCTAATAATTAATTGCGCCGCTTGACTGGAACTGCCGGAAGTTAAAATTGCTCCAAAAATTAATAATGTGATTAGGCTTTTGCTAATAAAGTTAGGTTTCATAATCTTTCTGTTGAGTTAAAGTTTTTATGTGTTTTCTGTTTGTTAACTAAGATTATGTCCTTTAATTCAATCGCTGTCTATACCTAAAAAATCAGTGGTTAAATTGAGTAGTTTTAGTAAAGTCAGTAAATGTCATAAAAAGTCAGGTAAATCCTAAAATATATGTTTTTGATAGAAAAATCCTCTAAAGTAGAGTCAATTAGACATCTTGTGAAAATTAAATATGCGTTTTCTACAACCCTTGTAGAGACGTTCCGGCGGAACGTCTCTACATTCATTTTCACAAGATGTCTATTCACTTTAATCAATTTACTTGGCCTTTATATTTGATTTGAAAAATAATTTCTTGAAGTTTAACCCTTAAACGTTATGACAAATTTCAATTACTATAAACTAGGAGGCAGCCTAGAATATCAGCATCCTACTTATGTGATTAGACAAGCTGACTCTGATCTCTATGAAGGCTTGAAAAATGGTGATCTATGTTATGTCTTAAACTCGCGGCAAATGGGTAAATCGAGTTTACGAGTACATACTATGAAACAACTGAAAGAGGAAGGGATAAAATGCGCTTCTGTTGATTTAACCAGAATTGGCAGTCATGTTACACCTGCTGAATGGTATGGAGGATTTGTTTCTGAGTTGTTGCGGGGTTTTGGTTTATCCAAAAAAGTGAATTTTGGGACTTGGTGGAGAGAACGGGAGTTTTTACCACCAAAACAACGATTAAGTGAATTAATTGATGATGTATTATTAACAGAATTTCCGGGTAGAATTATCATTTTTATTGATGAAGTTGACAGTATTTTAAGAATAAATTTTAAAGATGATTTTTTTGCTTTTATTCGTGCTTGTTATAATCAACGGGCAGATAATCCAGAATATCAACGCCTCACTTTTTGTTTGTTAGGTGTAGCAACTCCCTCTAATTTAATTGCTGATAAAAATCGTACTCCTTTTAATATTGGACGGGCTATTGAATTAAATGGATTTCAATTAAATGAAGTAGAATCTTTAATAAAAGGTTTAGAGGATATAGTTTCTAGACCAAAAGCAGTATTAGCAGAAGTGTTAAAGTGGACTGGAGGACAACCATTTTTAACCCAAAAGCTTTGTCAATTAATTTGTAATTCTAATAATTTATGTCCAGAGTTTCAAGAAAATGAATATATAGAGAAATTAGTCCAAACTCAAATTATCGAAAATTGGGAAGCACAGGATGAACCAGAACATTTGCGAACAATTAGAGATCGAATTTTACAAAGTTCTGAAAATCAAACTGGGCGATTATTGGGATTATATCAGCAAATATTGCATAATGGAGAAATAATTGCCGATGATAGCCCTGAACAAACTCAATTACGACTAACAGGATTAATTGTTAAACAACAGGGAAAACTGAGAATTTATAATTGCATTTATGCGGAAATATTTAATCAAATATGGCTAGATAAAGTCTTAGCAAATATTCGACCTTATGCACAAATGTTAAATATTTGGGTGAGTTCAAATTTTCAAGATGACTCGCGTTTGTTACATGGTCAAAGTTTACAAGAGGCTCGGAATTGGGCCGCAGATAAAGGTTTAAGCGATTTAGATCGTAAATTTTTAGATGCTAGTCAGGAATTAGAAAAGCGAGATGTTCAAAAAAGATTACAAGTAGAAGCAGAATCATCGGGAATTTTAGCAGCAGCAAATGATGTTTTATTTGTAGCTAATCAAAAAGCTAAAAAACAGATTCAGATTGGAGGAGGAGTATTAGCAATTACCCTAGTTACAGCGATGTCTACTGGAATTTGGGCAAATATGATGATCAAAGATATACAACTAGAAAAAATTACATCTTTGAGCATCTCTTCTCATGCTTTATTAAACTCAAATAGAGAACTTGATGCTTTAATTGCCGCTTTAAAAGCAGCCATGCAATTAAAATCAGCAACTTGGACAGATGCTAACACTAAAGAATCTGTAAGATTAGCATTACAAAGAGCAGTTTATCAAGTCAGAGAACAAAATCGTTTAGAAGGACATAATGATTCAGTTAGAAGTGTAACTTTTAGTCCCAATGGTCAAATGATTGCTACTGCTAGTGAAGATAATACAGTTAGACTATGGAACATTAAGGGCAGAGAAATTAGAAAATTTACTGGAAATAATCAAGGTTTTAGAAGTGTTAATTTCAGCCAAGATGGTAAAATAATTGCTGCTATAAGTGCAGATAATACTATCAAAATCTGGGAAATAAATGGACAAGAAGTAATCACTTTAAAAGGGCAAGATAACCAAGATAATTTCATGAGTAGCCTTTGTTTTATTCCCGATAGTAAAATAATTGCTGCTTCTAATCAAGATAATACCGTTAAACTTTGGCGTATTGATGGCAGAGAAATTAAAACTCTCAAAGGTCATAAATTTCCTATTTGGAGCATTAGTTGTAGTCCTGATGGCAAAAACATCGTCACGGCTGATTTAGGGGGTATCCTAATCTTATGGAGTGCAAATGGAGAACAAATCAAAACCTTTAGAGCGAGTCCACAATCTATTTTTGGTGTTAGTTTTAGTCCAAATGGGAAAACCATAGTCACTGCGGCAGGAGATACCACTATTAAACTGTGGAATTTAGATGGAAAAGAACTCAAAACCATTGGCAAACATGATAATTATGTTATTAGTGTTAGCTTTAGCTCAGATGGTCAAACAATTGTTTCTAGTAGTGCTGACAACACAGTTAAATTGTGGAGTATTGAAGGTAGAGAATTAAAAACTCTCAAAGGGCATAATAATTCTGTTTTTAGTGTGAGTTTTAGCCCCGATAATCAAATCATTACCTCTGCGAGCGCTGACAATACAGTTAAACTTTGGAATCTTGATCAAGAACCCAAAACTTTCATTGGACATACTGACTCTCTTTGGGCTGTTAATTTTAGTCCCAATGGTAAAATCATTGCTTCAGCAGGAGATGATAAAACTATTCAACTTTGGAGTATTGATGGGCCACAACTCAAATCTATTAATCCCAACAGTAATCTTGATTGGAATCGAATTTGGAACATTACCTTTAGTCCCGATGGTAATACAATTGCTACTGTAGGTTTTGATCAAATGGTTAAGATTTGGAGTCTTGATGGTCAAAATATTAAAACTTTTAAAGGACACAATGATCAAGTTATTGATCTCAGCTTTAGTCCTAATGGTAAAACTCTGGCAACTGCTAGTTATGATGGTACGGTCAAACTATGGAATATAAATCATCAAGAACTGATAACTTTGACAGGAAATGGTGGTAAGGTTCGCAGTGTTAATTTTAGTCCTAATGGTATGATGATTGTTTCTGGTAATCATGACGGTACAATAAAACTTTGGAATTTAGAGGGAAAAAATCTGAAAACTTTCAAAGGACATAATAGTTATATCACTAATGTTCGTTTCAGTCCTGATGGTAAGATCATTGCTTCCAGTAGTCAGGATAAAACCATCAAACTCTGGAGTTTAGAAGGCCAGGAACTCAAAACTTTCAAAGGTCATACTGCGGGAGTTACTAGATTTAGTTTTAGTCCTGATGGCAAAATTATAGCTTCTGCTAGTTCTGATGGCACAATTCGACTTTGGATTGTAGAAACTAGTCAAGAAATTAAAACTCTTGAGGGGCGTGGTTATGCTTTTTTGAATGTCAGTTTCAGTCCTGATGGACAAAAAATTGCTTCTGTCAGTGATGATGGACTTATTGAACTGTGGAATGCGGAAACTCTCGATTTTGATCAACTAATTCATAGAGGTTGTAACTGGTTAAATGATTATCTTAAAAACAATCCGCAAGTGAACAAGACTGATAAAAATATTTGCAATTAAAAACAAGGAGTTATTTATGAATCGTCGTCAATTTTTAACTTGGTTTGGAGTTGGTTTCGCTGCTAATTTATTGTTTTCCCCTGAAGCTGTTGCTAAGTTGGCTAAGTTCAAAAAGAAACGTCAAAAAATTAATCGCAGCACTCCTCAAAGAACTACTTTTTATATCCAGGGTAGAGACCTATATGATCAGCTTGGTAACAAAGTCATTCTGCGCGGAGTTAACAAAATGTCCGTATGGGATGGAGAAGATCCCACTGGCAGTATTTCCTTCCCAGAAATTCGCAAAACGGGGGCAAATACAGTCAGAATTGTTTGGGCTATGACAACTCAACAAGGGACAACAGATATTAATGTCCTGGATCAACTTATTGGTAGTGCTATAAATAATCAACTTATTCCCATGATTGAGTTACATGATGCCACAGGAGAATGGAATCGTCTCCAGACATTAGTTGACTACTGGGTGCAACCTAATGTTGTGAATTTGATCCAGAAATATCAACAATATCTATTAGTTAATATTGCCAATGAAGCTGGAAATGATCAGGTGAATGAAGCTCAATTTATTGATGGTTATACAACAGCTATTCAATCTATGCGAGCCGCAGGAATCCGTACTCCTTTAGTAATAGATGCTCCCGACTGGGGTAAAAATCTCGGTATCCTCGATGCTACTGCATCTACTTTACTCAAAGCTGACCCAGACAACAATTTGCTATTTTCAGTTCACCTTTATTGGGGTATATCTAATGGTGCTGATGCCAACTTTGTGCGATCGCAGTTGCAAAAGTCAGTTAATCTAGGTTATCCCCTAATAGTGGGCGAGTTCTCCAAATTTGGAGCTTATGCTGGTGAAAATAAAAGTGGATGTAGTCCAGATGGAGAAATTGACTACAAAACCATCTTAGAAGAATGTCACAAACACGAAATTGGCTGGTATGCTTGGGAGTGGGGACCTGGCAACGGTTATCATGATCCTCTTTGTGCTAATATGGACATGACTCCTGATCGTTTGTTCCAGAATCTCAAGCCAGGATGGGCTACTGAAGTGGCAATTTCTAGCCCTTACAGTATCAAAAATACCTCTGTTACACCTGCCATGATGACTTCCAGGATTTAGGCCGATACCACTGGCACAAACTAGCAAAGTGTCTTCAATCCCTGTCTTGGCCACCTTTTGCGCCATTGTGAACTGGATTCTAATGTAGAGACTTGAATCTCATCTTGTCGTCGCTTCAGTATCATTGCAGCGGTATCGTTTAAATTAGGATCTCGATAAGGAATAGCCGCACGAGTTAGTAAATGTTCTGCTTCAGCTTGGGAAAGAGGCGGCAAAGAGGATTTTAATTGTTCTTCATGTTGAGGATGTCCCGCAATAGTCCCCGGAGTCCGTCTTCCTATCGGTGCAGTCGAACTGACAACCAAACCAGCAGTTAACAGCCCATTCCGTACCGCCGCAGCACAGGAATAAGTAGCCAGTAACCCATTTTGATTCAAGCACTCTGATACTTTTTGGATAAATTCCACTGTCCATAACTGTGGACATTGCGGAGGTGAAAAGGGATCAAGAAAAATTGCATCTGCTTGAAAACCTGATTCATGTACTTGGAGAATTAAGTTTCTAGCATCACCACTTAGTAAAGTAGCTTGTAAATAATCTATATGGATTTGATGTTCAAACGCTATTTCAGTTAAAATTTTTATATATTTGTCGTCCCAGTCATTAAATAACTGATGGTTAATTGCTGCTTGAGGGACAAGGGAATTTAGTTCTAAGCCAATCAACTCCACACGACAACGAGGATTTACTTGCCAAATTGTCTGTAAAGCTGCCGCTGTGTTGTATCCTAGACCATAACAAATATCTAACAGCCGCACAAATCCCGTTTCGGCTAATATTGGTAATCGAGTCGGAACAGCAAACTTGAGTAAACTTTCTTGTTTTGCTCCATAGTGGCTGTGAAAAGCTTGATTAAATTCTGTGGAAAAAAAGGTAAAAGAACCATCTTGGGTTTGTTGGGGTGTAAAATCTTCTAAATTTGACATTTTAGGATTTTAGGATTTTAGGAGTCAGGAGTCAGGAGTCAGGAGTCAGGAGTCAGGAGTCAGGAGTCAGGAGGAAGAAAGAAGAAAGCCTGGGTGAGTCATTACCAATTATCAATTACCAATTACCAATTACTTATGAATAATCAATTTATTGTTTCTCCAGAATGGTTGTTTGAAAACCTCAATAATCCTCAAGTTGTGATTGTTGATTGTCGGTTTTCTTTAGCTGATGCTCAATTAGGAAAACAACAGTACCAAACTAATCATATCCCAGGCTCTTATTATTTAGATTTAAATCAAGATTTATCTAGTCCTGTACAAGAACATGGAGGCAGACATCCTTTACCAAATACTACAGAATTAGCTGAAAAATTCTCAGCAATTGGGGTAAATCACAAAAAAACTTTAGTAGTAGCTTATGATGATTCTCGCTTGGCTTTTGCATCTCGTTTATGGTGGTTATTGCGGTATTTAGGACATGAACAAGTAGCTGTTTTAGATGGTGGTTTTTCTGGTTGGCAAAAAGCGGGTTATGCCGTTACAGATGTCATTCCTACTGCTGAAAGAGGAATATTTATTCCCCAAATTCAAGAAAATAAAGTTGTAGATTTTACTTATGTTAAAAATCACAAAGATAGTCAAAATGTGGTTTTAGTAGACTCTAGGGAAGGAGAACGTTATCGAGGAGAAAAAGAACCAATTGATAAAATTGCTGGACATATTCCCGGTGCTGTTAATTATCCTTGGCAAGAAGTAACGGACGCTTCTGGGTGCATAATTCCCCAGTTAGCACAATCTCAACGGTGGCAAAATATAGATACCAATAAAGAAATTTTAGTTTATTGTGGTTCTGGTGTCACAGCTTGTGTAAATTTACTTTCTTTAGCCATAGCTGAAATTTCCACCGCTAAACTTTACGCTGGTAGTTGGAGTGATTGGATTAGTTATTAGTTAGTTGTCAGTTGTCAGTTGTTAGTTGTCAGTTGTCAGTTGTTAGTTGTTAGTTGTCAGTTGTCAGTTGTCAGTTACGTTAGATTAAATCTAGGCAACTTGACTATATATAGTTCAATAGCCTATTTTTAGTGAAAAAAGTAGAAAATTATGACTTTTGATTACGACCTATTTGTGATTGGTGCTGGTTCTGGGGGTTTGGCTGCTTCTAAACGGGCGGCTAGTTATGGGGCAAAAGTGGCGATCGCCGAATATGATTTAGTTGGTGGTACTTGCGTAATTCGTGGTTGTGTACCCAAAAAACTCATGGTTTACGGTTCTCACTTTCCCGCCCAATTCCAAGAAGCCGCAGGTTATGGTTGGACAGTGGGAGATGTAAAATTTGACTGGGAACACTTCATCACATCCATAGATAACGAAGTTAACAGACTTTCCAAACTACACATCAGCTTTTTAGAAAAAGCCGGCGTAGAATTAATTTCCGGTCGTGCTACCTTCATAGACCCCCATACCGTCGAAGTCAATGGGAAACAATATACAGCCGCGAAAATTTTAATTGCTGTCGGTGGTCGTCCCATTAAACCAGAAATTCCCGGTATAGAACACGGTATTACTTCCAATGAAATCTTTCACCTAAAAACCCAACCCAAACATATTGCTATCATTGGCGCTGGTTATATCGGCAGTGAATTTGCCTGTATTATGCGCGGTTTGGGTTCAGAAGTCACCCAGATTATCCGCAAAGAGCAAATTTTAAACGGGTTTGACCAAGATATCCGTACCAGTATCCAAGAAGGAATGATCAATCATGGTATTCGTATTATCCAAAATACTGTGGTGACAGGAATAGAAAAAGTAGACGCAGGACTGAAATTAACCTTGTCTGGAGACCAAGAACCCATCATTGCTGATGTATTTTTAGTAGCAACAGGTCGCAGTCCCAATATTGAGGCACTAGGTTTAGAAAATGCCCAAGTTGATTGTGTTCCCAGTTCGGTTGAAGGACCTGGATACAGTACCTCAGATGCAATTTCCGTGAATGAATACAGTCAAACTTGCCAACCTCATATTTATGCTGTTGGTGATGTCACAGACCGCTTAAACTTAACCCCCGTTGCCATTGGTGAAGGACGCGCCTTTGCTGATACTGAATTTGGCAACAACCGCCGCGAATTTAGTCACGAAACCGTTGCCACAGCCGTATTCACCACCCCAGAAGCAGCCACAGTCGGTTTAACAGAAGCCCAAGCTAGGGACAAATTCGGTGATGATAATATCAAGATTTATCGTACCAGCTTCCGCCCCATGTACTACACTTTGGCAGGTAAGCAAGAAAAAACCATGATGAAGCTGATAGTAGATACTAGCACTGATAAAATTCTCGGCGCTCACATGGTAGGAGATAGCGCCGCAGAAATTATTCAAGGTGTCGCTATTGCAGTGAAAATGGGTGCAACTAAAGCTGATTTTGATGCCACTGTAGGTATTCATCCTTCCGCAGCAGAGGAATTTGTGACCATGAGATAATTGTTATTAGCTAAAGCAGCAAGAAGCCCCACGTCTCACTCTGAGGGGCGTGGGATAGTTGCTTCAGGTGCAGAGGTTGAGATTTTCAAATTTCTCTCTTGAGAAGGATTATTAAAATATAAATAATCTATAGGATTGATTATATATTTTACCCTGAGTGAAGTTGGGCTTGGTTTACCCTCCAAGCCTTTTTATTTTTTGGCTCGTCCTTCAATCTATTATTTATCTAGGTGTCATACCTGGACCTTGTGCTTCTTGCATCATTTCAGAAGAAAGTTCTCGCACTGTGCGAAATGGAAATAGACGAGTTGAGGAAATTTGAGCGTAGTTGGCAGTCAAAAAAGGAGCATATTGACTAGCTTCAGGAGTTAACTGTGCTGCCATTGCTAGGGTAATACCTTTGAGAAACTTCCGCACATCTTTAGATTGTTCTCCAATTACTTCTTTGTTCAAAATAGGTGTATTGGAGTTCTCTGTTTGATATGGAGTTAGACTAGGATCTATGACACTCAAATGAGAAGCACCAACCACACCTACTAACCATTTGGGGGAGGGAATTTTCGCAAAACCCATGATTTGTTCAGTTAATGGAGGGGTGATTTTATCTGCGGAACTGGAGAGGATTAATGTGGGGATTTGTACTTTTGTTAACCCAGTTTCCCCAAACATTAAAGAGGTGGTAGGATTAAGAGCGATCGCCTGTTTAATTCTCCCATCTCGAAATTGATAGGTTTTTTCTGGTAATGCTTGAGCTAGACACTGAAGACTTTCACCCAAGTTAGCCTTAGCTAAGTTTGGCTGACAGCGTTGTTTCAGGTTTTCAATTTGTAGTTCACCCCCAGCCAATGCTAAAGCCGTTCCTCCACCAAAAGAATAACCCACAACCATAACGTTATTAGTTGCCAACTTTCCCTGTAGAGGATTATCCCCAGTTTGGTTAATTTTTTCCAGTTCATCAACAATAAAACTAACATCTTTGGGACGATCTAAAAATTCCTGGGGTTCAATCTGTCGTTTTTTAGCTTTGTTGACTGCCGTGAAATTACTCCCAGGATGTTCCAAAGCCGCAACAACATAACCATGAGTTGCCAAATGTTCAGCTAAATAACGCAAGTCAGTCCGCACCGAACTCCAACCGTGAGACAAGACAATTACAGGTTTATTTGCAGTTGCAGCGGTAGAGAAATAAACATCCAGGGGAATTTGTCTTTGACGCTTTTGGTCATTGAAATTTAACTTGAGTGTCTGTACCTGTGCGCTTCCTGCTTGAGTAGGATCTAGAGAATAGGCAACTTTGATATCTTTGGGGTTAACTTGAGGAGAAAGACCAAACATAAACCGCTGAGTGCGGACAAATGCACCATTTAAACTCCCCGCCACAGTTAAAGCCTGGGGTAAATTAATTTCTAGGCGTTTACTGGGATAGGCAGCAATAAAACTTAGTATAGATAAACCCTGTGGAGAATTAGCGGCTAAAACCAATCCCCCTTTCATAGCTTGTAATCCCGCTTGATCTCGACGGGTAATAGCTGTAGAGACATCACCGAGAATTGTAGTCCCAATTTGAGTATTGATTAATCTATCTAAAGTAGCAACATTTATGGGAATTCTGATTTTTAGTCCCTCTACTAAAAAACGACGTTGTTCTTCAGTCATTCTCTTGGTATAAGTTCCTAAACTATCTGGTAATTTGCCTGTTTCCGTAGATTTTTTTAAATCTTCCAAGGACGCAGATTCCTCTAGCTGTCCATAACGAATCACAACCGTATCTGCTGCGTGGACAGAAGAATTAACTCCAACAAACGGTGTCAGCGCAACAACACAAAATGCCCCTGCAAATACCTTAAAATTCTTCCAGCTTTTCTCTATGAACATCTTTATCTTGTCCCTCAACTTAGGAGATTCTACCTGATTTTCCGGTTTTTATCCCACACTCAGACACCCCATTTCTGAATCAGCCACTCCTATAGGTGCAATAGTCAACAAATAGTGCTTGGACAGAACCCTATTAACTATATTATAACCATCTTAATACCGATAGGTCTCCCAACTATCGGTACTATGGCGTAACCGACTGTAATTACTTTTGTTAACATGATTTTCCACCACACTAGCTAAGTTTTCCCATGATAAATCTTCCCGCCGCAGCACCACTTTTAATCTTTCCAATGCTGCATTTGCTGCCTGATTCACTTCTCCATTTTCTGATGAATCATTGATTAGATCACTGATATGTAAAGGATCTTTTTGCACAGCAATAATTCCCTGCTGTACTGCATTATTAATCTGCTTACTAAACTCAGTTTTGGCTCGATTTAACTGCCGTTGCCAACCTATTTTACTTGTTGCATATAATGACGGTAAACGATTCAAAGCATAAGCAATTACGTCTGCTGATTGGACAATTTTAGAAGTTTTCACAGTTAATAATTGAATCTGTTTATTAACCTCTTCTGTCACTAACAATTCCATAACATTATAAGACTTGATCCCAACACCAATTTTGGCAGGTACTTGGGAAGATTGGGAACGTAATGAGGGGCGCAGTGTTGTCATAATTACAAATTTATTTGAAGTTAGATTTAGTCAAAATTCTGAGTAAAAATCTTCTGGGTTGCATTTACACTATTTTTCTATATAGATGATTAATGTACCTGTTAACTAGACTAAGTGTCAATACTAGATATACTTAGTTCAAGTAAAGTTTTGTTGAAATCCTTGAATGTCCGCGTATTTACTGATCTTAGCTTAATAAAATAGAAGTGTAAAAATTAAGGAGAAAAAATTAGTACCGTAGTACGGTACTAAAAACTAAAGAAGCTGACTACACAAGCTTTCTAGGAGATATTTAATTTTTGTTTGACTCATACAGTGGTATTAAAGCTTTTGTCCTGTGTAAATAGAGCGAACTTCACCATTACGACGAACAATAGCTTCTCCGTTACTAACTTCTACTAGCGTCCAACCTGTAGTACCGATATTTTCACCTAGATTAATTCGGCGACTAATGCCATCTACCTTAAACAAAGCCACAGATTTATTACCCAACTCTAATAGACCCTCTAATTGTGCAGAATAGCTGGGTGCTGAAACTTGTTGAGGTATATTCTTTATTTCTTGTACAGGTGCAGGAGGAACAATCGTTGGTAATTGCGGTGGTGCAACTTTCAGCGGTTGAGGATTAACGGCTGCTGGTTTGAGGTTAACCTGTGGTGTTTTAGCTACGGGTTTAATTGCTGGTTGTATAGTATTAATAGTAGGAGGATTATTAACTGCTAAAGATGAAGGTAAGGTAGGTGGTACTGGAACTGTGGGAACAGTTGGTATTTGATATTTGGGTGCGGGAGACTGATAAACTGGGATATATATGCGCTCAACTACATTAGGGGGAGTTAAGCGATTATTAGCAGGTAGCATATTGTTTACTGCTACAGGTAATGGTAGAGTTTGTGTTGGTTGGGTATTTGGTAAAGGTAAGGCAGTAGTTTGATTCAGATTAACAGTGGGAAATCCTGGTTTAGCAATTGTTTTATCATTGGTTGTCCCTTGCTGTTCTATGACAGTTAAGGCTTCCAACATATAATTTACTAAGTCTAACTGAGGATCTGTGGTTACAGACGCAGGTGATAGTGTCTGGTTATTTGGCAAACTTTGGGAAGTTAATTGGGCATTTATTGTATTTAATAAACCAGACTCGGTTAAGTAAACCATCCCCAAAGTTCCCACAGTTAGGCTTAATCCCATGAATATAAGTTTACCTAAACCACTGCTTTGTTCTTGTCCAGTAGTTGTAATTGCCCTGATAGATGGATGATTAACTACTAGTGTTGTGGTTTGGACGTTTTTAATAGGTGCAGTAGATTGTAATGGACGATTAAGTTTTGATGGCAAAACCACATCTGGCATTTGAAATGTCATGGTTTGCACGGGGACAGATTCGTTTCTATCTCTATGATGATTTCGCTTGTTTCGACCATCAAGAATGTTGTCAATATCATGAAAAAGTTCGTCCATTAAGCCTTCAGCATAGGTTTCTATTGTCCAAGGCTCGTTGTTGACGAAATCTATGGCTAAGGACATACTGGCGCTATCGGACGCTTCTGAAACAAGTAAATCAGTGCTGGATTTGGGTAACATAGGCTTTTTCGGTTGTAGCTGAAGATAATGGAGGACAAATTTGCTACTTCCTGGAAATCAACTACCTTTTTTAATTGAACAGCTGATTTTTCTTGCCAGAGTCCAGGATTTGATTAGCTAATGGTATTAAATTGTACTCTGTTATGGAAATTTTGGTGAAATTAGTTAGGAAAATTTATAGGAGTCAGGAGTCAGGAGTCAGGAGTCAGGAGTCAGGAGTCAGGAGTCAGGAGTCAGGAAGAAATTCTTTCCCAACTAGTGGTCTGTCAATTTTGATTTTGTGCGTTACCGATTTCCAGAATTATTGTGGAACAGTCAATACAGAATAATACTACTCACAATTTTAAGCTTGACAGACCACTAGGATAATTACCCATTACCCATTGCCCATTACCTATTACCCATTACCGTCTTGTTTTTAGCTATTTCCAAATATATCAAAAGAGCGTTGATATCGGCTGGGTTAACTCCGCCAATTCTCGCAGCTTGTCCAATGGTGAGGGGTTTAACTTTATTCAGCTTTTCTCTAGATTCTTTCGATAGAGTCTCAATGGTTGAGTAGTCTAAATCACTAGACAGTTGGCGATTTGCTTGACGGGCAACTTGGTCAATTTGAGTTTGCTGTCTGGCTAAATAACCAGCGTATTTGATGTCAATTTCTGCGCCTTCTTTTTCCGCTTGCTTGAGGGTAGGGTTATCAAGTCCGTGACGTTCTAGATCAATATAATGGATACCCGAACGCCGCAGTAAATCAGCCAGGGTAATAGAACCTCTAATTGCTTCTTGGGTATCGTGAGCGATCGCCTGTCCTACTGCCTCATTCTCTTTTATTCTAGTACCATGCAGGCGTTTTTTCTCCCCTGTAATTTGTTCTTGTTTTTGACTATACAAATCCCAGCGCCGGTCATCAATTAACCCTATTTCCCGTCCTAAAGGTGTCATGCGGATATCAGCGTTATCAGAACGCAGTAGTAACCGATACTCCGACCGACTGGTGAGCATTCGATAAGGTTCGCGTAAATCTTTTGTACAGAGGTCATCAATTAACGTGCCAATATAACTTTGTTCACGGGGGAAAATAATCATCTCCTCACCCCGCACAAACCGCGCTGCATTGATTCCCGCGACTATACCCTGAGCAGCAGCTTCTTCATAACCAGTCGTCCCGTTTACCTGTCCGGCACAAAACAGCCCAGGAATTTTCTTGGTCATCAAGGTGGGAAAACACTGAGTTGCTGGCAAATAATCATACTCAACAGCATAAGCCGGACGCAACATCACACAATTTTCCAAACCAGTCAAACTCCGCAACATCAAAATTTGCAAAGTTTCGGGTAAACCAGTGGAAAAGCCTTGGATATACAATTCAGGGATATCTCTTCCTTCCGGTTCGATAAAGATTTGGTGACTTTCTTTATCGGCAAAGCGGACAATTTTATCCTCAATACTCGGACAATAGCGAGGTCCTTTTGCTTCCACCCAACCACCATACACTGGCGACAAGTGCAAATTTTCCCTGATTAACCGATGAGTTTCTTGCGTCGTGCGGGTCATGTGACAAGGCATTTGTTCTCGTTCTACCCACACTTGGGGGTCAAAACTGAACCACCGCACAGCTTCGTCTCCCGGTTGCACTTCCATTTGAGTGTAATCAACGGAACGCTTATCCACCCGTGCAGGTGTCCCGGTTTTCAGTCTGCCGGTTTCAAATCCCAAACGATTCAAAGTTTGTGTTAATCCTTCCGCTGCAAACTCTCCCGCGCGTCCTGCGGCCATTGATTTATTCCCCACCCAAATTTTACCGCCCAAAAATGTGCCAGTCGTAAGAATTACCGCTTTGCAGTGAAAAGATACGCCAAAATAGGTTTCTAAACCAATAACTTCATTATTATCATTTAAGATTAAATCCGTCACCATGCCTTCCCGAATTGTCAAATTCTCCTGATTTTCGACAATTCCCTTCATTATTGCCGCATATTCTCGCTTATCAGTTTGCGCCCGTAATGCCCATACCGCTGGACCTCGTGAAGAATTGAGGATGCGTTTTTGCAGGTATGTCCGATCTGCCATTTTGCCAATTTCCCCACCCAAAGCATCTATTTCATGGGTTAATTGGGACTTAGCAGGGCCACCCACTGCGGGGTTACAAGGTTGCCAAGCGATTTTATCTAAATTTAAGGTCAATAGCAGTGTTCGACAACCGATGCGGGCAGTAGCAAGTGCTGCTTCGCAACCGGCGTGACCTGCACCGACGACAATCACATCATAAGCGTCTTGGAATTCAGCGGCATTGTGCATGGTCATAACCAATTAAGAATTAAAAATTAAAAGTTTAAAAAGCTAGTTACATTCAGTATTTTAGCGTATATTTACAGGCGATTTCAGTTTTTACTAGCTTGGTTACAGAAGTAGTGACGAGAGAGTTATTGTTTAGTTGTAGCAGATATAAGGTTTATTGAGGGTTGAGCTATAGTAATGGGTAAGAAAATTTACCAGATATTTACAATTAATCAATTTATGGTTATAAATTTTTATTGAAGCTAAAAAGACTAAGTTAAAATACACTGTGTTAGGTTTATTTTTGAAAATATCGTTTAACTCTAAAAACATGAAAATCAATCAACTAAGCTATTATGACCATAAAAGAGAATGGCGACTTGAGCCAATTCAGTTTTCTGATTTTAATCTTCTAGTCGGTGTTTCTGGGGTTGGTAAGACTCGAATACTTGAATCAATTATTAATTTACAAAAGATAGCTAATGGTGAATCATTTAATGGTGTAGAATGGAATATTAACTTTACTCTTAAAAATGGTTTAAAATATTCTTGGATAGGTGAATTTGAAACTAAAAGCTTAGAAAATTTAATTTCAGATGAATTGAATATGAATAGCAAACCAGAAGAAAATAAATTTAAAGTTGTTAATGAATTTTTATTTATTAACGGTACAAAAATCATTGAAAGAGATGGTAATAACATATATTTTAGTAAATATCAAGATATGCCTAAACTTTCTCCTTTTAAAAGTACAATTAACATTTTGAATCAAGAAGAAGATATAGCTCCTATTCAAGAAGGTTTTAACCAAGTAGTTAACAGTAATAATAATGTCAATGAATTAAATTTATTTGATTTTATCAATACATTTCATTCCATGCATTATCATTCTTTAGTGCAAAAATACTCAAATTTAACTTTTGAAGATTTACGCGAAGATAATTTACCATATAAAATAAAATTAGCATTAACTTACGAATATTTTCCAGAAAAATTTCAGCAAATAAAAGAAGTTTTTCAAGACATTTTTAATCAAGTTGAAGATATGAAATTAGAACCAGATGAAGAATTACCCAAAAATCTTAGGAATGGACCTTATGTAAAAATTAAAGAAAAAGGTGTTAGTAATTGGATTAATCAAAGTAGAATTTCTTCTGGTATGTATAAAACACTAATGCATACAAGTGAGCTTTATTTATCAAGCGAAGGATCTGTGATTTTAATTGACGAATTTGAAAATAGTTTAGGGGTGAATTGTATTGATATTCTAAGTGATTTACTAGCTGAAAGCAGAAATTTACAATTTATAATCACCAGTCATCATCCCTATATAATAAATAAAGTTGGAATGGAACATTGGAAAATAGTAACTCGCAAGGGTGGTGTAGTAACTGCTAAAGATGCAAAAGATTTTGGACTAGGTAAATCCAGACATGAAGCATTTATGCAATTGATTAATCTCGATGAATATAATGAAGGAATATCAGCATAATGAATATCTATTTTCTTGTGGAGGGAGATACTGAAGAAAAAGTTTACAAGGCTTGGCTTAAGTATCTTCTACCAGAATTAACACGAATTGGACTACCCCATCAAGTTGATCATCATAACTATTATCTTTTCAATGCAAAAGGTCAACCGGGAATAATTGATAGACATTTACCTGATGCTATTGCAAATATTCAAGAGTATAGTAAATATAATTATCTTGTCATTTGTTTAGATGCAGAAGAAGTTACTATTGATTATAAAAAACAAGAAATTTATAAATGTTTAAAGTCTAATAACATTGATTTAGTAAATATCCACTTTCATATCATTGTTCAAAATCGCTGTTTTGACACTTGGTGCTTGGGAAATAAAGGAATTTACCCTTTACAACCAGAAATTAGTCCATTATTAGATTATACAAATTATTATGATGTTTCAATTAATTGTCCAGAAATTATGGGTAAACTGGATTTTAATACTCATGCTCAATTTCATAAAGATTATTTAAAAGAATTATTTAAGATCAACAATCTTAAACATTATAAAATTACTAATGAAGTCATAAAAGAAGAATATTTAGAACAATTAATAGCCAGGGTTCAAAATGAAACTGAGCATTTACCTACCTTTCAAACATTCATACAATTTTGTAATATGATTAAATCAAAGTTGTGAAAATAACTAATGCAAGGTCAAACTCTTGCTACCAAAGGGTTTTTCTTCTGACTCCTGCTATAATTGACATCTTGCAAATAGTTAATAACAGCACAGTTGGAAGTATCTATATGAATATAAACAAACGAACTAAATTCAACAACAGCCAAAAGCCTTGAGGATTAAGTCAAATTTAACAATAAATAAATATGGTAGAATACTTTAATAATGTCAACAAGTAGAATAGAATATTTGTCTGTTGTCAAACACTGCTGCTATATATGTCCAAAATTTACACCGTAGAAATTAACCACCAAGGTACAAAATATACCCTGCAAGTTCCTGAAGATCAATTTATTCTCAACGCCGCCACAGCTAATGGTTTAGACTTACCAACTTCTTGCGGCGCTGGTGTTTGCACAACTTGTGCAGCTTTGATTACAGAGGGAACTGTAAATCAAGCGGATAGTATGGGTGTAAGTCCAGATTTGCAAAACCAAGGCTATGCACTACTTTGTGTTGCTAAACCTCTTTCTGATTTAAAAATTGAAACAGAAAAAGAAGATATTGTTTATAATATGCAATTTGGGAAAGATGGATAATAATTAATATTTACCAATTACCAAAAAGTTTCTGTATTTTCAAAATCATCAAGGGAAGGATTTAGGATTATGACAACTCACTTTATTTCCGCTGAAATCGAATTAGAAGAAACTCCTACAGAATTAGAAAAAGCCATTACAGCGGAATTGCAAAAACAAGGTGAACCCCTGCGTTGGTCTATTACCGCTGTTAATGAAGAAGCACAAACCGTAACAGTCGAAGCCGTAGTTACTGCTTAAATTTCTTCTTTGCGCGAAAAAACCTGTGATACCCATTCAAAAACCATACACCGTAATTTTAATTATACCTACCGGCATTGGGGCGGCGATTGGCGGTTATGCTGGTGATGCGTTACCAGTAGCTAGAGTTATATCACAGGTATGCGATCGCTTGATTACTCACCCCAATGTCATGAATGGCGCAAGTTTATACTGGAATATTCCCAACGCTTTCTATGTCGAAGGTTATGGTTTAGATAAATTTGCGGCTGGAGAATGGGGTTTACGTCCGGTTCGCAGTAATAGAGTCGGTTTGCTTTTAGACCAGGGTATCGAACCGGAATTAATGCTGCGACACTTGCAGGTAGCCGATGCAGCTAGAGCCACTCTAGGATTAAATATTACAAATCATGTTATTACTGATGCACCGCTAAACGTAGAATTACGAACTTCTCCATCAGGTGCTAGTTGGGGAACAATCGGCAATCCTGATAGTTTATTACGGGCTGCTGAGAAATTAATTATAGAAGAAAAAGCCGAAGCGATCGCAGTTGTTGCCCGTTTCCCCGAAGATATGGACGAAACCGCCATTCAAAACTATCGGCAAGGTCAAGGAGTAGACCCTCTAGCCGGTGCAGAAGCCGTCATTAGCCATTTATTAGTCCGCACCTTTAAAATTCCCTGCGCCCATGCTCCTGCCCTTTCTACTGCCCCTGTGTCCCCTAATTTATCCCCTCGTGCAGCGGCTGAAGAAATAGGATACACATTTTTACCTTGCGTTTTAGTGGGGTTGAGTAACGCCCCGCAATTTATCATTAAAACAGAAAATGACAATTCTTTATCAACTGATATCTGGGCAGATCAAGTTGATGCTTTAATTATTCCCGCCACCGCTTGTGGAAGTAATGCTTTATTGAGTTTAAGCCAGAAACAATGTCAAATAATTACAGTAGCAGAAAATAAAACTTTGCTCCAAGTTCCTGCATCAATGTTAAGAATTTCCACCTTACAGGTAAACTCATATTTAGAAGCAGTAGGTGTGCTAGTCGCTCATAAAGCAGGTATCAATCCTTTCTCATTAACAATTACCAATTATTTTTTAAACTCCTGTGATTGAACAAAAAAATCAAGAACCAGAAATACCCTACTTAACACGCACCCAAGTCTTAGTAGCAATGGGTGTAACCGCAATTATTCTCTGGATAGTTGCTAAATTATGGTTGCGCTGGGGTAACATTGTGCTTTTTAAATGGCGCTGGCACGAACAAGATTTATTATTAGGAATTAGTTTAGGTGTAATTATTACCATGTTAAGTGGTTTAGCTTATCGCCTTTCCCCTCCCTATCGTAAAAGTGCCGATTATTATCTAGAAATGGTTCTGAAACCCTTAGCTTTACCGGACTTAATTTGGTTAGGACTACTTCCTGGTTTAAGTGAAGAATTATTATTTCGAGGTGTAATGCTACCCGCTTTAGGCGCAGATTATACCGCTGTGATCGTATCCAGTCTTTGTTTTGGAGTCCTACACCTGAGTGGTCCCCAACAATGGCCTTATGTAATTTGGGCAACTATTGTTGGTATCATTTTAGGTTGTAGCACCCTATTAAGTGGCAACTTATTAGTACCTATTATTGCTCATATCGTCACAAATTGGCTATCTAGTTATTTCTGGAAAATCCAAAAACTTTAGATATGGTTTGTCCGAGTTTTTGATACATCACCAACCACTTTTAAAACATCCTCTAACATAGCTTCTTTAATATTTTCTTGTACTTCTGGTAAAGTATCACCAATTGTCCTGACCACTCATGTTTTGTCAATGCAAACAAACTGCTAGACTATAATTATAACTTAGTTGAGAAATTTGTAGGAGCGATCGCCTACATCCCCAACCCATAAAACCTATAAATTAAAATTATGACTCTCGCACAAGAAACACGGTACTATTCACCTCAAGAATACCTAGAATTAGAGGTAAACTCAGAAATACGTCACGAATATATCAACGGATTAATTATACATAAGACAGGCGGAACACCCAATCACAACCAACTTGCAGGCAATTTTTACGCAATGTTAAATTTTGCGCTCAAACGTCAACCTTATCAAGTCTTTGTCACAGATCAACGTCTTTGGATTCCTACAAGAAAAATTCATACCTACCCTGATATTATGGTTGTGAAAACTCCCTTAGAATATGAGCAAGGAAGAAAAGACACCTTAGAGGGTGTTTGAAAAGTCCCTCATGGTGTATCAAATATTTTTAGATCCCCCTAAATCCCCCTTACAAAGGGGGACTTTGACTCTAGTTCCCCCCTTGTTAAGGGGGGTTAGGGGGGATCTGTAAGTGCCTAAAATCACAACCTAAAACTTTTCAAACAACCTCTTAGTAAATCCTGTGATGATTGCAGAAGTATTATCAAAATCTACCAAAAGCTATGATAGAGATGAAAAATTTGCAGCTTATCGGACAATTCCCAGCTTACAAGAATATATTTTAATTGACCAATATACAATGCACATTGAACAATATTTTAAAACCGATAATAATAAATGGATATTTTCTGAATTTACAGACGGAGATAGTAGCTTAAACCTATCTTCTATTCCCTGCCAAATTTTGTTAGCAGATATTTATGATAAAGTAGATTTCAACACCGAAGAATAAAAACTCAATTTTCCTCTCTGCGCCTGGAGCGTGAAATAATCATAATTCTAAATACCAAAGGAGTCAATAAAATGAGTCGCATTAATCCCTACACATTACAAATGCAAATTACCCAAATGTTTGCCCAAGGACAATCATTTTTTGCCCTTACAAAAGTGCAAGATTGGTTAAAAGAACATAATCAAAATCCTTTAGATTTTGAAATTCTCTTCCATAAAAAACCCGCACCTCCTGGTTCAAAGGAAGTCATGGTAATAGAAATAGAACTCAAACGCAAAGACGGACAACCTGTAGATCCTTGGTTACAAGAACAGGCTAATTTACACGCTTAATTTAGATATTGCATCTTGATTACCCTGCAAACCTCCCGTATGGATTAATAGCAAAGATTCCGACTGAAAAAAACCTTTTTCGATTAAATCCATCACTCCATAAAACATTTTGCCTGTGTATATATAATCTAAAGGTATATCATGTTGTTGTTGGAAATCTTGACAAAAGAGCTTTAATTTATTAGTTACTTTAGCATAACCACCAAAATGATAATCAGATACAAGTTGCCAAGGTGCAGGAGAATCAACAGGTGATGGTAAACCAGAAGCTAGATAATTTGTTAATAAGTTATTGATATCTTCAGTGAGAAAATCACCACCTTTCAAAACAGGAAAACCAATTACTTTTTGTTCCTGATTTAATGATAGTGTAATTCCTGATAATGTTGTTCCTGTCCCGCAAGCTAAACAGATAGTATTAAATCCTCTAACTGTTTGTAATATTTCTATACAACCGCGCATACCATTTAAATTACAACCACCTTCAGGAATAATAAATACTTCTCCAAATCGCTGTTTTAACTGATTTTGTAATTCTGCTGTATGGCGTTTTTTATATGTCTGCCGATCAATATATACTAATTCCATTCCCTGTGCTACTGCAAATTGTAAAGTAGGATTGAGAGGAATATTTTCTTCTCCCCGAATTAAGCCAATAGTGCGGAAACCAAATAAATTTCCTGCGGCTGCGGTAGCATAAATATGATTAGAATAAGCACCACCAAAAGTAAGAATTGTTGAGAAATTTTTCTCTTTAGCTTCCACTAGGTTATACTTTAGCTTAAACCATTTATTACCGTTAACATGAGGGTGCATTATATCCAGTCGTAAGACATATAATCTAGTATCTGCAATAGCACAGATTTCATTATGAATTTGTTGAATAAGTGGCGGAAAAAAAATTGACGACATTTCCCAAAAAAGTTAAGATTTATCCAAATAGTATAAAATAATAAGGTTACAAAAAATATCCACCAATTATGGCTAAAGTTTTTGATTTAATCACCGAAGAACTACAAAAGTTTATTATTAATCAAAAAATATTTTTTGTCGGGACAGCACCTCTGAGTTCAACAGGTCATGTTAACCTTTCTCCCAAGGGGTTGGAAAGTTTTCGGATTCTCTCTCCCCACCGAGTTGGTTATTTAGACGTAACAGGAATTTGCAATGAAGAACAAGAACAGCAAATAGCTGAAGCTGTTCGACCAATTATTAAAAAATATGGTGGTGTATGTATTGCTGCTGATGTTAAATCAATCGTAGATTAATTAACTTTTGTAAATAACAATTAGCAAATAAAATCTAATTTTTTGATTAATTTGGATGGATACTCCAGTAGAAAACAAATAGATGAGTAATTACCCGGTAACAGACGATATTATTCCATTGCTATAATCATTTTACAGCTTAGAAAATTATCTCTGGAGTATATAAAATGAAATCTTTAATTGCAACTTTTACTCAAAATTTAGATTTTTCGGAATCGGAAATAGAAACAATACTTTCCACACCGTTAAATGATGTACTAAATTCACCGGCTTTGAAACAAGAGTTAGATAGTTTAGATATTAGCTTACTCAAAAAAACCTTACCTACAGCCGGTGCAGTTTTAGCTGAACATTTACCACTTTTTTATGATTGGCTAAAAAATGAATTAGGTGTTCAGCGGGTTCCTGATAGTCCAGATCATACAACAAAATGGGTAGTTGGTTTTCTCAATAATCAAGAAAGTATCAATCATTTGGTTGAATTACATCGTCCCGTTCCCCACGCAGCTTTAGAACAAGCTGTTCCCAGGTTGGTGGGTTTGTTTGATGGTGTGGAAGATGAAAAGGTGCGTGAAGAATGGGAAAAAGCAGTTGCAGCACTTTGTTTAGTTTTGGTTGTTGATGCTCGTGAACAGGCAAAATTGGCTAGTTAATATGTCTGAATCAGGATATCCAGGATTTAAGGATTTACAGGATCGAATCTGGAAATATTTGCCAACTTTCTGATTTTTAGATTATTTCTATGCCAGAATCAGGATACTCAGGATTGAAGGATTAACAGGATTGAATCTGGAAATATTTGCCAATTTTTTGTTTTTTAGATTATTGTCTGAATCAGGATGCTCAGGATTGAAGGATTTACAGGATTGAATATGGAGATATTTGCCAATTTTTTTGTTTTTCAGATCATTTCATGGATAAGAAGCCTTTAAATCTTTAAATCCTGTAAATCCTGATTCAGACAGTTTATTCAAAGTGATGGACGATGTTGAATCCAAGGGTTAGCGGCTTCTAATTGGGCTGCTAGACTAATAAGAGTAGATTCAGCCGCAGGTTTACCAATTAGCTGTACACTCAGGGGTAAACCATTGCTATCAAAACCGACAGGAAGAGCGATCGCAGGTAATCCGGTAGCATTTGCGACAGGACAAGGGGCAACCCAGTGGACAATTTTGGCGAATGTCTCTTCTGGACTCAAATCTGCCCATTCACCGACACGAATGGGAGAATGTAAATAAACTGGTAATACCAACACATCAACAGTATCAAAAAATGCGATAATTTGCCGAGAGACAATTTGCATCTGGGAAAGTGCTTGCAGATATTCAGCCACAGAACCGGTTTTGGCGAATAACCATTGGTTCAAAGGTTGCAAAGCTGGTGACGGGATTCCCGCTGCGGCTATTCCCGCTTGCCAAACTACTTTAAATGGTTCGATTAAACTGCTAAAATCTGGGTATTTTTCCTCAACTTGATGTCCAAATTGTGCTAATAATTCGACGGTTTTTAATACTCCTTGTTGACAGTTAGCGTCAGCTTCTCCAAAGGGGAGAATATTGGTACTAAAAGCGATTTTTAAAGGAGCTAATTTAACCTGAGTTGCAGACAGAAATGATGATTGGGGATCTGGTAGCCAATAAGGATCACCAGTAACATAGCCAGAGATGACATCTAACATAGCGGCTGCATCTGCCACTGTGCGGGCAAGGGGACCATCAACAGCGATGCCACCCAAGCGATCGCCTACAGGGGCTTTAGACACTCTTCCTCGCGCTGGTTTGATGCCCACAACACCACAACAAGCCGCCGGACCACGTACCGAACCACCACCATCTGAACCTTGAGCGATCGCACTTAATCCTGCTGCTACCGATGCCGCTGCACCACCACTAGAACCACCCGGAGTATATTCTAAATTCCAAGGGTTTCTCGCTGGGGGAAATCCCATAGGTTCGCTGTAAGGATAAGAACCTAATTCAGAAGTTGCGGTTTTACCCAGAATAATAAATCCCGCTTGTTTAATTTTTGTCACTACGCCATCATCGTGATTAGCGATATTATTTAACAGTGCTGGATTTCCATAAGTACAAGTCACACCCGCAACTGCACTTAAATCTTTAATAGAAATTGGCACACCAAAAAACGGTGGTAATTCTGAAGTTGTAGTTAGTAATTCCGTTTTATTTGTAGCATCAGCGATCGCTAAATCTGCCGTAATTGTAAAATAACTCCCCAATTGGGGATTCAAGCGTTCAATTCTTTCTAAATATACTTCCACCAATTCCAGAGGCGACACCTCCCGCCGACGGATTAACTGTGCTAACTCCAAAGCCGGAGTAAAAGCTAAATCATTGTTATTCATATATAAATCCGCAGGATTTTTGAGAATTATAGCAATTGCCAGAGTCAGATCCCCGACTTCTCTAAGAAGTCGGGGATCTTAATTGTGCTAAAAATATGATTAATTATGGATGTCACCATTAAAACCCTGCCCGTTTAAAAATTTATGGTTAATTCTAGTCTTGTTGCCACACTCTATGTTAATCCTGTGACAGGAAACGATGCTAATACTGGTTCTCGTCCTAATCCCCTCAAAACCATTACCCGCGCCCTTAAACAAGCGAAAACATCAACCATTATTCAGTTAGCCAGTGGAACTTATAGCACAGCCAATGGTGAAGTATTTCCCTTAGTCATTTCACCGGGAGTATTAGTAGTAGGAAATGAAGCAAATAAAGGTCAGGAAATAATTATTTCTGGTAGTGGAGAATATCAAAGCCCTAGTTTTGGAGTACAGAATATCACATTACTCTTACTCGGTGATGCCAGTCTTTTAGGCGTGACAGTGATTAATCCTAGAACCAAAGGGACTGGGGTGTGGATTGAATCATCAATACCGACTGTGGCTAATAGTACATTTAAGAACTGTACCAGAGAAGGAATCTTCATTACTGGCAATAGCAAACCAGGGATTGTAGATAATTTATTTATTAATAACAAAGTTTGTGGATTAGTTATAGCCAAGAATAGCAAAGGAGAAGTCCTGCGGAATGTGTTTCAAAATAATGCTTTAGGCATAGCCATTAGTGACCTTGCTGCCCCTTTAGTCGCCAATAACCAACTTTCTACCAATAGTACAGCGATCGCCCTATCTCGTGATGCTAAACCAGTATTACGGCGGAATCTCATCACTGGTAATACCCAAGGCGGTCTCTTAGTCAATGGTAATGCCATTCCCGACTTAGGCAGTCCCCAAGACCCAGCCGACAACATTTTTCGAGAACAGGGTAAATTCGATTTACAAAATGTTACAGATCAAAAAATTATCTCCGTTGGTAATCAATTAAGCGTTCCCCAGGTAATTGGGGCGATAGATTTCATCGCTGCAACCGCTGACACCCCCAGTCAAATCGGAGTTAGCAGTAGATTTGCTGACTTAGAAGGACATTGGGCGGCCGCCTTCGTCGAAGCCTTAGTCAGTAAAGATATTATTAGTGGGTTTCCCGACGGCACGTTTCAACCAGCCACACCGATTACCCGCGCCCAATATGCAGCTTTAATCACCAAAACATTTCAACTACCAGAAAGTAATCAACTCAATAAATTTAAAGATGTCAAATCCGACTTTTGGGCTGCTAAAGCCATAGCCAGTGCCGCCGATAGAGGCTTTTTGAAAGGCTTTCCTGACGGCACATTTCGACCCGGAAATAACATCACCAAAATTCAGGCACTAGTCTCCATTGTTAACGGTTTAAACTTAAGTGGTGGTAATCCTAACGTCTTAATGGTATACCGCGATCGCGCCCAAATTCCCAGTTACGCTACCAATGCCACCACCGTAGCTACGCAAAAACTATTAGTCGTCAATTATCCTCAATCAGATCAATTAGAACCACTCCGGGAAATTACCCGCGCCGAAATGGCAGTCCTAATTTATCAGGCATTAGTCGCCACAGGTCAAGAAAATCCCCTACCCTCCGCCTATATTGTCAAACCAGAGACAGAGATTCCCTCCTTTTCCGATATTGTCGGCCATTGGGCAGAACCATTTATTCGGGCATTAGTTAGCATGAACTTAACCCAGGGTTTTGCTGATGGAACATACCAACCAGATCAAGCCATGAGCCGCGCCCAATATACAGCTTTAATTGCGGCCGCCTTTAATCCCCCAGCCAAACGTCCCTCCCCAGAATTTACAGACATAGCCAAAGATTTTTGGGCAGCTAAAGCCATTGAAATTGCAGCCAGAGGGGGTTTTGTGGGCGGATTTAGCGATCGCACCTTCCGTCCTACCCAAAACGTCCAACGGCTGCAAGTCATCGTCTCCCTAGTCAACGGACTGGGACTTGTGGCAACTGATCAAAAAACCTTAACCTACATTGACCAAGAGAAAATTCCCGAATACGCCCGCACAGCCGTTACCATTGCCACCCAGCAAAAAATTATTGTTAATTATCCCGACCCCAATTTACTCGCACCAACCAGAGAAGCCACCCGCGCCGAAGTTGCAGCAATGGTGTATCAGGCATTAGTCGCCAGTCAGCGCACAAAAGTTATAAACTCACCATATATTGTTTTGCATATCAGCAATTGACAAGTAGAATGGAAAACACTGCCGATCACTTTTGCTGCTGATGGAAAAAAACATTCATGTAGCCAAAAGTACGCTAGGCTAGATGCGATGGGTGCAATGTTTATACCTATTGCCTATAACTCACAGCCCATGTTAACAACAGCCCCGGTCACTCAAACTTTCGCGGCTCCTGCCGAACTAGCAGCTAAGTTATTAACTCACTACAGCTTTGATCTGAACGGATACAATGCCAGTGAGTTGATTAACCAATGGCAATCTGAATATCCTCTGCATTGGTTACACTTGGCAGTTATTGAAGCTTTGTATCAAGGTCGTTATAAAGCCGTATCTGTCCAGCAAATCTTGAACTTTTGGCGACGAAAGGGCGAGACAACCTACCATTTCAACATGGAATTTGAGCGCATGATTTGCAGCAAATTTCCAGAACGGCTCACTTCTGTCTCTTTACCAGTTTTACCACCCACTAAACAGGAAATCAGGATGGAAGAATATAAAAATCTTCGTCTATCACCTGCTCCAGTGAGTTATAAGTATCAAATAAATAATAATTTACAGCCAATAGAAGAAAACCGAGACTATGCTCCAAAAAGCCTAGCCCCAGCCCCTTCTTCTGTGCAATTAACCGGAAATATCAGACAAAAACAAGTTATTGAGGAAATTTCACCCCCACTTACCCAACAGTTGATGCTCCCAGCAACAGCCAATCATCCCCCTATTGGTCAGTTTATGCCCCAAAAGAGCGATCGCACCGAATCCTTCACCTCCAAACTCAAATCCATGACTAGTGAAAGATTGGAATTGGCATTTTAGGCGGTTGTCAGTGGTCAGTTGTCCAATGCCCAATGCCCAATGCCCAATGCCCAGTCCCCAGTCCCCAATTACTTCACAGTTTCAACCACTGATTTTAACCCTTTGCTATCAAAAAGGTTTACTGCTTCAGCGGCGCTTTCTTGACTATTGAAAATTCCCACCTGCATCATCCTACGACCTTGCCAAACCCTGGGAAAAGCATCATTAACTAGAGAAATAACTAAATTCTCTTGCTGCTTACTAGCAACCATCACTAACACCCGGTAACTGACATTTTGCCCAGTAGTCCTAGACATCCTGGATTCTGATCCAATAGCTGCTTGAGGGGCTACAAATTCAATAGCACCAGAATCAAGTTTGGTATAATTAAATTGGCGTGAATCAGATAGATTATTGGGTGATGATGGCGATTGATTGGGATTGGGAACAGGTTGAACTTTTAAAGGTGTTACCGTTCTTTGAGGTGGAGTAAAAGTGATGGGTTTGCGGACTGAAGTTGGTGTTGATGAAGAATTAGCACCAGAATTTCTAGCTGTAGATGAGCTTGTACCTTTGAGATCCACCTTACCGCTGATCCGACTACTAACCAAATTATTCCCAGCCGCAGAAATTACCAACTTAGCAGTTTTGGCATTGATATCATGACGACGATTATTGCGAAAGATATTCTTTCCGGGGTCATAACTACTCCCTAAATCTGGTCTAGCTTGGGCAATGACGACTAGACCATCTTCTCTGTTACCTTGAATAATATTATTCCTTAACATCGGTGTAGCATTGGCTTGGACAATAATCCCCGATCTATTATTCTGAATTTGGTTAGCTACCACCACAGGAGCAGCATTTTGGGCAATATTAATCCCAAAACCAGTTTCTTGAAAGATATTTTCCCTGATTTCCGGGCGGGCATTCCCAGAAATAGTTATCCCATTAGCACCATTGCGAACAAAAGTATTTTTACTAATACTGGGTGTGCCATCACCAGCGATCGCAATTCCATCTTGGGTATTATTAGTAAAGGTACTTTCCCGAACTAAAATATTACTGGATTCAATCCATAATCCATAACCACGACGATTGGTATTAGTAACGGTGACACCACTCAAACTAGCTTGGTTAGCACCAACAATAGCCACATTTTGACCACCAAACCGGCGACTGAGAAATTCACCACCACCAGTAATTGTCACAGTTTGACCTTTATTGTTAATATTGCCCTGAATAGCTATACCTGGCTTCAACATTAAAGGAAATATTTCTCCACTTTGGGCGTTATATGTACCAGAAGAGAGGATAATTACACTATTAGATGGTGATGCTTCCAAAGCTCGGCTAATTGTCCGCCAAGGTGCGCTGATACTACCATTACCTGTTTTGTCATTTCCCGTACTGGGGTTGACAAATGACTGGTTAATCTGAGAGATTGTTTTTTCACCTGGAAGTATTTGTTCGCCGACCCTCGGAACTTGAGCAAAGACAGTACTTGCACTTGTCATCAAGAGTATGGTACTCGTCACTCCTAAACCAACTGTTAAACGCAGGAAGTTATGCAGGGTGTTCACAGATTTTTGGGGGACTATCATTTTTTTATAAAACTCCTCTAAAACTTATAGCAAGAACACTGAGAGTCTATTGGGATCTAAGACGGGATATCAATTGTTATGTGGCAATTGGTATACAATTAATTTTTATACTATTTATATAGTAGTATGTCCACGATTTTACTGGGATCTTGACAAATTAACCGCGATTAGTTAGCAAATATTTAATAATCAAAATATTAAAATATGAATCAGGCTGGCTATTACTATAAAAACATTAAAAATGAGGTTTTGTAATGGTTTCAGCCCATAGTCACACACAACAAACTGTTTATCGCATTTTAGATGCTAATTTAGATCGCGCTCGTGAGGGTTTGCGAATTATTGAAGAGTGGTGTCGGTTTGGTTTAAATAATGCTCAGTTTTCAGGTATATGCAAACACCTGCGTCAAGAATTGGGCATTTTGCATACGGCAGAAATCCGCGCAGCCCGCGATACACCGGGTGATGCAGGAACGGATTTAAGTCATCCCCAAGAGGAACAACGGGCTGATATTACATCGCTATTACAGGCTAACTTCTGCCGGGTGCAGGAAGCATTGCGAGTATTGGAAGAATATGGCAAGCTTTATCATGGCAATATGGGAGCAGCTTGTAAACAAATGCGTTATCAAGTTTATACCCTAGAAAGCAATTTGCTGGGTTATCAGCGTCATCAGTTATTATGGCGATCGCATTTATATCTGGTAACATCTCCCACAGATAACTTATTTGCAGTGGTGGAAGCAGCCCTTCAAGGCGGTTTAACTCTGTTACAGTATCGGGAAAAGACCGCTGATGATTCAGTACGTTTAGAACGGGCGACAAGACTACGTGAATTATGTCATCATTATGGGGCATTATTCATTATCAATGATCGGGTGGATTTAGCTTTGGCTGTGGATGCTGATGGTATCCATTTGGGACAACAGGATATGCCCATTGCTGTAGCGCGTCAATTACTAGGAAGTCAGCGCATTATCGGCCGCTCTACCACAAATCCCCAAGAAATGCAAGGGGCAATTGCCGAAGGTGCAGATTATATTGGTGTGGGGCCTGTGTATGAAACACCGACTAAACCGGGTAAAGCCGCAGCAGGTTTAGAATATGTGAAGTATGTTTCTCAAAATTGTCAAATTCCCTGGTTTGCGATTGGGGGAATAGATATGAGTAACGTGAATGATGTGATAAATGCGGGAGGGCAACGGGTAGCTGTAGTGCGATCGCTCATCGAATCTGATCAACCTACCTTAGCAACTCAGTATTTTCTTTCGCAACTGCACCGAATTAAATAGAAAACAAGAAAAATCGGATTAAACAATTACAAATCATACAAATCCTTAAACCATTTAACAAATACTTGTGCTTTGGGATGTTGTGGGTCTAGAATTTTGAATTTAACAGCATCATGTAATTGTGTTCCTGGATGATTTTGCGGCTCTTGCGTTCCTTTTATGGAGAATTAATACTAAAGTGCCAGTTTAATAAACTGCGTAATCTGAAATTGCTAAAGTTACGAAATCCATATCCAAGTCTTTTGATTAATTTGAGTTTATTATTAATTCCTTCTACAGTACCACTGGTAGTTCTGTCGTCAAAATAACCGACAATTTCACCAAACCATCTAGTCATTGTCCCTATACTTTTAGGAAAATACTTCATTCCATCATGCATTCAATCCAATAAATCTATTATGCTTTCACTCCAAGGTTTAGTAGATTCAAATATGTGTCGAAATTCTTCTTTTAGTGCGTGCATTTTTGCCAAAATAGGGGAAACCTCTTGAACTCTATTTAATCCTTCTTTTTGTTTTTCATTCAATGAATCTTCATTTTTTATTAAGCTATATTTGCTTTTATTTAATCCTGCTAATATTCGGTCTCGCTCTGGTTTTTTATCTAAGGACATGGCAGCTTTTTTTTCAGATTGCCGAAGTTCTCTCTTTGATTTATCCATAATTCCATCCTAGAACAGCGATCGCTCTCCCCAAATCTGTTAATATCAAAAAAACCCCTAAAAATCCAGTAACCCTACACCAATCATCTATCATAGATGGCATATAAGCACACCGCCGCAAACAATAACCACCGGATAGGGAAAATAGTTATGAAAAACAAAAACCCCTTATGCTCAAATCTAGCTTTAAAAAGTGCCATTTTCTTGTCACCCTTACTGCTATCAACGGCTTTTATCAGTGGATATACTGTACTATCTGCTACGGCTCAGGTACTATCAAATCAGGAAAGGGAAGAATTAGCGCGACTGCGACAAGAAACCCGAACTCAAAAACAAGTCCAATCTGATTTTGAACGAGCTTTTACTCGCACGAATACCTTACTCAATATTTGGTTAACTATTTTAAGTTTATTTCCTGTGGCTTTAATTGCCATATTATGGTTTTTTCGTCGAGCCGTAATTCGAGAAATTGTCGAACGAGCAATGCAGCAAATTCAAGGAATTGAAAATTTACAAACTCAATTAACTACAGTTCAAGCAGAAGCAAAACAACTGATTCAATCATCCAAAAATACTACTCAAGAATTAGCACAGGAAGTTAATACTCTTAAACAAAAAATTCAAGGTGAGGAAGAAAATTTATCTATTCTTTTATCTGATTTACCAAAATCAAAACAAGAGTTTTTAACAGCTTTGGAAATTGAAGTGAAGTCTGCTCAAGAAAATATTAGTAATTTAGAGTTTAGATTAAATACTCAATTAGAACAATTAACTTTATCTGCTCAACAGCAAAGAATTACAATTGACAATATCAAAAAATTAGAATTTGAGTTATTTTCTCAATTTACCCAACTTAAGTCAGAAGTAGAAAATCAAAAAGATATTGCTATTAGTGATATTGAACAATCTCGTGCTAGTTTAATATCTCAATTCCAAGGGTTAGAGTCGCAAACTAAACAAGAGAAATTTTGTACTGTTGAAAATTTAGGGAAATTACAATCAGAATTTATTCATGAATTATCTCAATTTCAGTTAGATGTTAAAAATCAAAAAGATCTAGTTACAGGTAATATCGAAAATCTTAATAATATATTCAAGTCAGACATTACTGAATTAAAAACTGATACCCAAGTTCAAAAGTATCAATTGCTTGAGCATTTAGCGACATTACAAAGTGAATTTTCTCACCAACTGACAGAATTACAAAATACGGCTATTCAACGACAACAGCAAATCATTGAGAATCTAGAAAAATCTGGAGGAGAATTTACGTCTCAGTTTTCAGATTTACAAACTGACGTACAAAAACAGCAAACTACTGTTCTGGAAAATTTGCAAAAATTAGAAAGTGAATTTTCTCACCAACTGACAGAATTACAAAATACGGCTATTCAACGACAACAGCAAATCATTGAGAATCTAGAAAAATCTGGAGGAGAATTTACGTCTCAGTTTTCAGATTTACAAACTGACGTACAAAAACAGCAAACTACTGTTCTGGAAAATTTGCAAAAATTAGAAAGTGAATTTTCTCACCAACTGACAGAATTACAAAATACGGCTATTCAACGACAACAGCAAATCATTGAGAATCTAGAAAAATCTGGAGGAGAATTTACATCTCAGTTTTCAGACTTAGAAAATGATGTGCAAAAACAGCAAATTACTGTTCTGGAAAATCTGCAAAAATTAGAAATTGATGCTCAACAACGTAAAGATATAATTCTCAAAGAGTTAGCGGAAATTACACCTACAATATCACCAGCAATAGAACAAAAATCAGAAGCATTACAACCAAAAATTTCTACTGCTGATTATATAAAACAAGCAGAAGTGCTATTTTTGGAAAAACGCCATGAAGATGCTTTAGCTATTTATGAACAACTCATTAAAATCCAACTAGAAAATCCAGAAAATTGGTTAAAACGTGGAATTATTCTTAATAGATTAAAACGCTACAAAGAGGCTATAGCCTCCTATAATCAGGCTATCAAAATTAATCCTGAATATCATCAAGCTTGGTGTGATATTGGTGTAGCTTGTGGAAACTTAGGAAAACATCAAGAAGCTTTTAACTGTTTTGATAAAGCTAGTAAAATTAAACCTGATGATGGAGTTGCTTGGGTAAATCGTGGTTTATCTTTGCTAGAATTAGAACGTTATGAAGATGCAGTTGTGTCTTTTGATAAAGCTTTAGAATTTCAACCTAACTCTCCTAAAGTTTGGGATAAACGAGGTTACACATTGGTAATGTTAGGAGAAGACGATCAAGCAATTATCAGTTTTGATAAAGCACTAGAAATTAAATCTGATTATCATAGCGCCTATTATAACAAAGCTGCCTGTTATGCACTACAAAGAAAGGTTGAGTTAGCTTTAAAAAATCTCCTAAAAGCTATTGAATTTAATCCCAGTTATCGAGAAGATGCTGCAACTGATATTGATTTTGATGAGATTAAAAATGAGCCAGGTTTTCAAACATTAATTCAGAGTTAATACTAGGAAATCTACATTGTTAAAGTTGTGGTTGGGTTTTTTCATGTCAACCCAACCTACAGTTTCTTGAATCTAATAATCCTCATCGTATATATTGTCTATGCAATCGCATTCATAATTTCCTTTGATTTCTTGATTAAAAAATTCACCAATAGAATCTGCTGAATGAAAATCTTCCCATGTTTCTGCTTCTACATCAAAATATTGGTAAACTTCACCGCTTTGAAATTCTACTTGCAAAATTTGTGAATCAGCATCATAACCAATTGCATAAGCTACAGAAGAATTAACCGATAGCATGGGAATTTCCTCTGCATCAGTTACAGTATCAGAAATTACCTCATTTAGTTGTTTTAAGCCTTCATAAGCTTCGACTGGTGCGGAAATTTGCATTAATTCAAACTCGTTTCCCCTGTCGAGCAATAATTGCAAATATCCCTCAGAATGAGAAATTGCCAATAAACTGCTTAAATCCATTTTAGATAGCTTCATTGTTTTACTCCCTATAGGTAGATGACAGTGAGAACCAAATTTGTATAGTACAAAATTACTATATTAGTGTTTAGGTGTCAACTATCATAGGGAACAGGTTAAAATCCGCGCAGTAGAACTAGCTTTGTTAGTACAAACAATCAACAATTGTTCTACCTTGACTAATTAATTTAGAAAATTTAGGATATACTATTTTTTCAAGCATAATACAGTCAGTTAAGACGCATATTTTTGTGACTTCTAATTGAGTTTTCACTCATTTTTACCTATGACAATTAAACTTACTATTCCTGGAATGGCTTGTTCTGCTTGTGCTAGTAATATAACCAAAGCAGTTATAGGCATTGACGCTAATGCTATTGTGGAAGCTGATACAAAAACCAAGTTTGTCAATGTAGAAACTCAAGCTTCAGAATCCGTTATTAGAGAAGCTTTAATTGCTGCTGGTTATCCACCTTCTTAGAAAGATATTCTCAAATTGACACTCTCAGCGGCTAAAGCCGCTGAGATTCTTTGATTAAAGACATGACTTACTTAAACAGGATTTTTGCATTAATTTTATGCAAAAATATCATATCAGTGAATTTTTATTACAAAAAATTGACTTAAATGTGCTATTAGAAGGATTTTGAGATCAAGGATAAATTAAGAGTAAGTGATTTTTGTAAACAATCAAACTTAACAAACAAAATATTCCCCAAAAATATTCTGTCTATTGTCTCTTAAAATGTGTTCTCACTTATGTTACAAACTATACTAATAGTTTTTGCTGCTAACCTCCAGCAGATAACTATTCAAAATTTTATTTATCATCTAATAGGTAGCGAAAAATACGATGTGCAAGTTTTATTGACCTCAGAATTGTCAGGAAGTCAATTAACTAGAAAACTCGATATTGCTAATTCTGCTTTCATATTTATACAACCTGCGGACTTTGATCAAGTCATGGAAATTAGTCGTAACTTCGTAGTATTAGCTAATGAATTAGGTTGTCAACGCATAGGTTGGATAGCTCCCGCTTGTTCAGAAAAAAGCGATTTAGGAAAGCGTCTAGCTGAGGCTGAAAATTTAGTCCGTTCTTCCTGTTTAGAAACTCTTATTTTGCGTCATGCGCCTCTATTCTCTGACATTTTAGAACACAAAAAAGAGCTAAAATATAGGCGGACTCTATCTATGTCTTTGGGGACTAATCCCTTACCTTGGGTAGCACCAGAAGTCATTTCTCAGGCTTTATATAAGTGGGTATTAGGTGAGATAAATAATCAACCTCCTGATATTATTGTTGGTACAAGTTTGTTAACTGGAGATAATATTGCTAAAACACTTTCTTTAGTAATTAAAGAGAATCTGAACGGGATGATATTTGCTCGACAATATTTCGATAAGATTGATGTCGATCTCAATAACGAAATTTCTTTAGCAGAACTTTTACCCTATTTATTAAAACTCGGATATAGCCAAGATGAAGCTGTCAATATTTTAGAAGAAACCCATACTGATGGTAATGGAGTAATTGACTTTGAAGAATTTACTCAAGGTTTAGGAGAGAATCTCACTAAAATTCTGGCAGATGTTCCCACAAAAGTACAGTATATTAACATAGCTAAATCTACATCTATCTATGACATGATTGCTAGGGGAATAGAAGAAAATATTGCTCAATCAAGACTAGAGTTATGTGAAGCAGTAAATGAGTATGGATTATATCAACAGGAAGATCATAAAAAGACGGAAATTGTTACAGAAGAAAGTCTAGTTAATAAATTATCAAGAGTTATAACTCACCACAAAAAAAAGCAAGAATTAGATCAATGGTTAGGTAATATTAACATTTCTTTAACTGATTGGGCTAAACAATATGTACTTGATTGGATTAATGTTTATATTTTGCCAGGAAGAGGTATTTTAACTATTAATGAAGGGCTATTTGCAGAACAACCAGCATTAATTACCCGTCTTTTTCAAGGTAACAACCGCGTTATTTTAGGTAAGCGAACTTTGGATATGCAAACTGTAGAAATGCAATTAGCTAATACAGATACAGAGGTAGAAGTAGTAAGTTATCAATCTCCAGAAGTTGGGGAGCGAATTTTAAAATTAAAAAATGGACAAATTTTTAGCGTATCGGTGCGGGGAATTTGGCGCGGATTAAGATTAGTAACTCAGTTATTTTTACAAAATCAACCTATACCTCGTTGGCAAGTGGCGTTATTTCGAGAATTGGGAGAATTAGCAATTGAAGAAGCTAATAATCTCAGTTCTGTAGAGGATATTGTTTGTAATTGTACTCAAACAAAATGCGGTAAATTTCAGGATTTGATTGCAGGAGGTTGCAATAACTTAGAACAATTAGTGGAACAAACTCAAGCAACGACAATTTGCGGTAGCTGTAAACCATTAATTGAAGAAATGTTAGGTTCAGCTAGTGGTCTGTCAAGCAAAAAATTGTGAATTTGAGAGAGAATAGGGGGGCTA